>NZ_MIIV01000298.1:0-1153 GCF_001743015.1 Shigella sp. FC1567 | reverse complement strand
AGGGCGACCACAAACTCTGACCACAATCTGCCGGTTACGCCGAATCTGCTGAATCAGAACTTTACGCCCACAGCACCTAATCAGGTCTGGGTCGCAGATTCAGTTGTCCAGGCCTTCCGAAATCAACCGACTGAAGGCGCTGGTCGCGAAACTGCAGCGTATGCAGTTCGGTAAAAGCTCAGAAAAACTTCGCGCAAAAACCGAACGGCGGATACAGGAAGCACAGGAGCGAGTCAGCGCACTTCAGGAGGAAATGGCGGAAACACTGGGTGAGCAATATGACCCGGTACTGCCATCTTCCCTGCGCCAGTCTTCAGCCCGTAAACCGTTACCAGCCTCACTTCCCCGTGCCCCCCGGGTCATCCGGCCGGAAGAGGAATGCTGTCCGGCCTGTGGTGGTGAACTCAGTCCACTGGGATGTGATGTGTCAGAGCAGCTGGAGCTTATCAGCAGCGCCTTTAAGGTTATCGAAAAACAACGCCCTAAACTGGCCTGTCGCCGGTGCGACCATATCGTGCAGGCACCGGTGCCTTCAAAACCCATTGCACGCAGTTATGCCGGAGCGGGGCTTCTGGCCCATGTTGTTACCGGAAAGTATGCAGACCATCTGCCATTATACCGCCAAAGTGATCTACTATTCCACACAGCTATTTAGCTCTCTTTTTGTTGAGCTCCCATGATTCTTTCATTTATTGTTACTAATTATTTTATGTTATCATGATGTTAGAACACGCTCTGCTCTGTGTCTCTATTTTATCTATCATATTCTGAGGATTAACTACATAACAAGGCGCAAGATATATATCCAAAAACAAATAATACCGTTGCAATAATTCCTTTCAGTAAAGGAGGTGTGATTAATTTCAGGGGATTTCAGAGTGAAAATTGTACAACATATTGAAATATGTTCATTTCGTTATAATACACACAAGAAAATATTAAGTTAGATAATATATTCTAAATAACCATAGATAAAAATGCACATAATGGGGAATATTTTATGAAAATACCTGAAGCAGTAAATCATATTAATGTTCAGAATAATATTGATCTTGTTAGACTGGCCCCCTGAATCTCCAGACAACCAGTATCACTTAAATAAGTGATAGTCTTAATACTAGTTTTTAGACTAGTCATTGGAGTACAGATGATT
>NZ_MIIV01000297.1:0-1165 GCF_001743015.1 Shigella sp. FC1567 | reverse complement strand
CTCCAGGTTGTGTGACATGGGAACTCATTCTGGATGGTTACTCTGAAAGCTCATATTCTGCCACACCCCGATTTGCAGCCGCCAGGCTGCCGTGGTTCAGGCATTTCATTATCAAAATCACATTAAACGGCCGTAATCAGACATGATTTGTGCGCCGACACAGATCATCGTCACAATGTTCAGGTCTCTGCCATTGTTTTTATCAGGGGATCGCTTTTCCCGTAAGTGATTCTGTATAGCGTTCTGTTACCATTTGCGATAACATTAATTGCATAGCAAATTGTTACCAATGGAGGTTTTTATGTCTACAGCTGCAAGCGTCCGTAAAACACCGCGAGAACATCAGATTAACATCCGGGCAACTGATGAGGAACGAGCCGTTATTGATTATGCTGCGAGCTTGGTCAATAAGAACCGTACCGATTTCATCATGGAACTGGCGTACCAGGAAGCTAAAAACATTATCCTGGATCAACGTTTATTTGTGCTGGATAACGAACGTTATGATTCGTTTATTACGCAACTGGAAGCTCCTGTGCAGAATGCAGAAGGGCGTGAACGTCTGATGGCGGTAAAGCCTGAATGGAAATAAATGTCACCGCGCCAGCATTGTTGACGGATGAGCATATACTTCAGCCATTTGACTGTGGAAATGAGGTGCTAAGTAACTGGTTACGTGGTCGGGCTATGAAAAACCAGATGCTCAATGCTTCTCGCACGTTCGTTATTTGCTTGGAGGATACTTTACGTGTTGTGGGATACTACTCATTAGCTACTGGTTCCGTCACTCATGCCGAGCTTGGTCGCAGTTTGCGGCATAACATGCCCAATCCTGTCCCTGTTGTTCTGTTAGGGCGTCTGGCTGTTGATGTTTGTATCCAGGGGCATGGTTTCGGTAAATGGCTACTAAGTGATGCCATTCACCGGGTTGTCAATCTGGCTGATCAGGTTGGCATTAAGGCTGTTATGGTACATGCAATTGATGATGACGCCAGAGCATTTTATGAGCGTTTTGGTTTTGTTCAGTCAGTTGTGGCACCTAATACCTTGTTTTATAAAGTCTGAGTCTGAGGTAGCCTGAGTTTAACGGACACTCCTTCCTGAAATAGAATGGCATCAGAAGGAGCCAATAATGAGCAGAAAAACCCAACGTTACTCTACGGAG
>NZ_MIIV01000296.1:0-1181 GCF_001743015.1 Shigella sp. FC1567 | reverse complement strand
CAGGGCGGCGTCGCCGTCAGATCTTGCGGAAAAGCTGACACATAAACTGAAAGAGGGCTGGCAGCCGTTTGGTAGTCCGGTGGCCATAACCCCTTATACTCTGATGCAGGCGATTGCAGCAGAAGGTGCAGTAATCAGCGCCACCAGCGACCCGGAGTATTACTTTGTTGTGGTTCTGGCAGGGCAGTCAAACGGCATGTCGTATGGTGAAGGCCTTCCGCTGCCGGGGACATATGACCGTCCGGACCCGCGTATTAAGCAACTGGCGCGTCGCAGTACGGTGACACCGGGCGGTGCAGCATGCAAATATAACGACATCATTCCGGCGGACCATTGTCTGCATGATGTGCAGGACATGAGCCGTCTTAACCATCCGAAAGCGGACCTGTCAAAGGGGCAGTACGGAACCGTGGGGCAGGGGCTGCATATCGCCAAAAAACTGCTGCCGTTTATACCGGCGAATGCGGGCATTCTGCTGGTTCCGTGCTGTCGTGGTGGTTCAGCGTTCACCACCGGAGCTGATGGCACATACAGTGACGCGAGTGGTGCCTCGGAGAATTCAACCCGCTGGGGTGTGGACAAGCCGCTGTATAAGGACCTTATCGGTCGAACAAAAGCGGCACTGGAGAAGAACCCGAAAAATGTGCTGTTTGCCGTGGTGTGGATGCAGGGGGAATTTGATTTTGGCGGTACGCCGGCAAATCATGCCGCACAGTTTGGTGCGCTGGTTGATAAATTCCGTGCAGACCTGGCGGATATGGCAGGCCAGTGCGTCGGTGGCTCTGCTGGCGGTGTTCCCTGGATATGCGGGGACACGACGTATTTCTGGAAGCAGAAGAACGAATCCACGTACCAGACGGTGTACGGCAGCTATAAAAATAAAACGGAAAAGAATATCCATTTCGTACCGTTCATGACCGATGAGAACGGGGTGAATGTGCCGACGAACAAACCGGAAGAAGACCCGGACATTCGGGGTATCGGTTATTACGGTTCGAAATGGCGTGACAGCTCAGCCACCTGGACGTCACAGGACAGGGCGAGCCATTTCTAGACTGGCCCCCTGAATCTCCAGACAACCAGTATCACTTAAATAAGTGATAGTCTTAATACTAGTTTTTAGACTAGTCATTGGAGTACAGATGATTGATGTCTTAGGGCCGGAGAAACGCAGACGGCGT
>NZ_MIIV01000295.1:0-1191 GCF_001743015.1 Shigella sp. FC1567 | reverse complement strand
TGGCTGTTTTACGCGTATGACAGGATACGGAGGACGGTTGTGGCGCACGTCTTCGGTGAACGCACTCTGGCCACACTGGAGCGTCTTCTGAGCCTGCTGTCGGCCTTTGAGGTCGTGGTATGGATGACGGATGGCTGGCCGCTGTATGAATCACGCCTGAAGGGAAAGCTGCACGTTATCAGCAAGCGTTACACTCAGCGCATTGAGCGACATAATCTGAATCTGAGACAACATCTGGCAAGGCTGGGACGGAAGTCACTGTCGTTCTCAAAATCGGTGGAGCTGCATGACAAGGTCATCGGGCATTATCTGAACATAAAACACTATCAGTAAGTTGGAGTCATTACCCACAAATGGGATGACTAATGAACGGAGATAATCCCTCACCTAACCGGCCCCTTGTTACAGTTGTGTACAAGGGGCCTGATTTTTATGACGGCGAAAAAAAACCGCCAGTAAACCGGCGGTGAATGCTTGCATGGATAGATTTGTGTTTTGCTTTTACGCTAACAGGCATTTTCCTGCACTGATAACGAATCGTTGACACAGTAGCATCAGTTTTCTCAATGAATGTTAAACGGAGCTTAAACTCGGTTAATCACATTTTGTTCGTCAATAAACATACAGCGATTTCTTCCCGTTTGCTTACCCTCATACATTGCCCGGTCTGCTCTTCCAATGACCACATCCAGAGGCTCTTCAGGAAATGCGCGACTGACACCTGCTGTCACGGTAATGTTGATATGCCCTTCAGAATGTGTGATGGCATGGTTATCGACTAACTGGCAAATTCTGACACCTGCACGACATGCTTCTTCATCATTAGCCGCTTTGAGGTGTACTGGCAATAGCGGACACTATCATTTGTTCTTTTTTTAAGCAGCCATCTGATGATATTTTTCCCTGAAGGCTGCCGGGGAGATATTCCCCAGACGAGAGTGACGACGCTGACGATTGTAGAAAATCTCAATGTATTCCCGTATTACTGAGATGGCTTCATCCCGGTTATTAAAACGATAGTGGCTCAGGCTCTCATTTTTCAGCGTTCCCCAGAAGCTTTCCATCGGAGCGTTGTCGTAACAGTGACCTTTACGCGACATTGATGTTTTCAGACCAGACTGCTCCTGTATGACCCGGTAATCGTATGCGCAGTACTGTGAACCTCGATCAGAGTGGTGGATTAGCCCGGCA
>NZ_MIIV01000294.1:0-1193 GCF_001743015.1 Shigella sp. FC1567 | reverse complement strand
CCAATGTGCATAAAAAAATCCGGAAACAAGTGAGCGTTTCCGGATTCTTACACAGCCACTGGATCGGTCAACTGATCCTTAACTGATCGGCATTACTCCTAGGAAGCTATCGTTGAAAAGCAATGTGACAGATATTCCATCTGATAAGAAGAATTATGGTTTAGCAGGAGCGCATTGTTGAGCACAATGATGTTGAAAAAGTGTGCTAATCTGCCCTCCATTCGGCTGTTTCTTCATCGTGTCGCATAAAATGTGACCAATAAAACAAATTATGCAATTTTTTAGTTGCATGAACTCGCATGTCTCCATAGAATGCGCGCTACTTGATGCCGACTTAGCTCAGTAGGTAGAGCAACTGACTTGTAATCAGTAGGTCACCAGTTCGATTCCGGTAGTCGGCACCATCAAGTCCGGTGGGGTTCCCGAGCGGCCAAAGGGAGCAGACTGTAAATCTGCCGTCACAGACTTCGAAGGTTCGAATCCTTCCCCCACCACCAATTTCGGCCACGCGATGGCGTAGCCCGAGACGATAAGTTCGCTTACCGGCTCGAATAAAGAGAGCTTCTCTCGATATTCAGTGCAGAATGAAAATCAGGTAGCCGAGTTCCAGGATGCGGGCATCGTATAATGGCTATTACCTCAGCCTTCCAAGCTGATGATGCGGGTTCGATTCCCGCTGCCCGCTCCAAGATGTGCTGATATAGCTCAGTTGGTAGAGCGCACCCTTGGTAAGGGTGAGGTCGGCAGTTCGAATCTGCCTATCAGCACCACTTCTTTTCTCCTCCCTGTTTTTTCCTTCTGTTTATTGCATTCAACAAGTCGGGCATGTTGCCTGGTTGATGTGGTGATATCACCGATTTATCCGTGTCTTAGAGGGACAATCGATGTCTAAAGAAAAGTTTGAACGTACAAAACCGCACGTTAACGTCGGTACTATCGGCCACGTTGACCATGGTAAAACAACGCTGACCGCTGCAATCACTACCGTACTGGCTAAAACCTACGGCGGTGCTGCTCGCGCATTCGACCAGATCGATAACGCGCCGGAAGAAAAAGCTCGTGGTATCACCATCAACACTTCTCACGTTGAATACGACACCCCGACCCGTCACTACGCACACGTAGACTGCCCGGGGCACGCCGACTATGTTAAAAACATGATCACCGGTGCTGCTCAGATGGACGGCGCGATC
>NZ_MIIV01000293.1:0-1195 GCF_001743015.1 Shigella sp. FC1567 | reverse complement strand
GCACCGGCTGGTGCACTACACGCGGACACAATATGCAGAGCCGCTGGTCGAAAGTCGCTATCTTTACGACCCGCTGGGCCGCAGGGTGGCAAAACGGGTATGGCGGCGTGAACGGGACCTGACGGGCTGGATGTCGCTGTCACGGAAACCGGAAGTGACCTGGTACGGCTGGGACGGCGACCGGCTGACCACAATACAGAACGACAGAACCCGCATCCAGACGGTTTATCAGCCGGGAAGCTTCACGCCACTCATCAGAGTTGAAACCGCCACCGGTGAGCTGGCGAAAACGCAGCGCCGCAGCCTGGCGGATGCCCTTCAGCAGTCCGGCGGCGAAGACGGTGGCAGTGTGGTGTTCCCGCCGGTGCTGGTGCAGATGCTCGACCGGCTGGAAAGTGAAATCCTGGCTGACCGGGTGAGTGAGGAAAGCCGCCGCTGGCTGGCATCGTGCGGCCTGACCGTGGCGCAGATGAAAAACCAGATGGACCCGGTGTACACGCCGGCGCGAAAAATTCACCTGTACCACTGCGACCATCGCGGCCTGCCGCTGGTGCTTATCAGCACGGAAGGGGCAACAGAATGGTGCGCAGAATACGATGAGTGGGGCAACCTGCTGAATGAAGAGAACCCGCATCATCTGCAGCAGCTCATTCGCCTGCCGGGGCAGCAGTATGATGAGGAGTCCGGCCTGTATTACAACCGCCACCGCTATTATGACCCGCTGCAGGGGCGATATATCACTCAGGATCCGATTGGGCTGAAGGGGGGATGGAATTTTTATCAGTATCCGCTGAGCCCGGTGAATAGCATGGATCCATTAGGATTATATGAATTTAAATCAAAAAATATAGATGATATTGGAATATTTGCATTGGCAATGTGGGTAATGCTGCCAACTTACTGATTTAGTGTATGATGGTGATTTTAAGGTGCTTGCGTGGCTTCCATTTCCATCAGATGTCCTTCCTGCTCCGCTACTGAAGGCGTGGTGCGTAACGGCAAAAGCACTGCCGGACATCAGCGCTATCTCTGCTCTCATTGCCGTAAAACATGGCAACTACAGTTCACTTACACCGCCTCTCAGCCCGGTACGCACCAGAAAATCATTGATATGGCCATGAATGGCGTCGGATGTCGCGCCAGTGCACGCATTATGGGCGTTGGCCTCAACACGGTTTTACGTCACTTAAAAAAC
>NZ_MIIV01000292.1:0-1196 GCF_001743015.1 Shigella sp. FC1567 | reverse complement strand
ACTGTTACGACAACGCTCCGATGGAAAGCTTCTGGGGAACGCTGAAAAATGAGAGCCTGAGCCACTATCGTTTTAATAACCGGGATGAAGCCATCTCAGTAATACGGGAATACATTGAGATTTTCTACAATCGTCAGCGTCGTCACTCTCGTCTGGGGAATATCTCCCCGGCAGCCTTCAGGGAAAAATATCATCAGATGGCTGCTTAAAAAAAGAACAAATGGTAGTGTCCGCTATTGCCAGTACACCTCAGTTTACTGGTGGGCTACATCGCCTGGCTGGCGACCGCTTACCGGATGAGCTTTTCCCGCGAAATCAATCTGGGCCTGGCGCAACATGAGTTCGAATTGTTCTGTCAGCCTTTGCTTAATGCGCGCAGCCAGCAATGTATTGGTGTAGAGATTTTGCTGCGCTGGAACAATCCGCGTCAGGGCCGGATTTCACCGGATGTGTTTATTCCTATCGCGGAAGAACATCATTTAATTGTGCCACTGACCCGCTATGTGATGGCAGAAACCATTCGTCAGCGCCATGTTTTCCCGATGAGTAGTCAGTTTCATGTTGGCATTAACGTCGCACCCAGCCATTTTCGCCGTGGTGTGCTGATAAAAGATCTCAATCAGTACTGGTTTAGCGCTCACCCGATTCAGCAACTGATCCTCGAAATCACCGAACGCGATGCCTTACTGGATGTTGATTATCGGATTGCCCGCGAGCTACATCGTAAAAACGTCAAACTGGCGATTGATGACTTCGGCACCGGCAACAGTTCATTTTCCTGGCTTGAAACATTACGTCCTGACGTGCTGAAAATTGATAAGTCATTTACCGCAGCTATAGGTTCTGACGCGGTTAACTCGACGGTGACCGATATCATCATCGCGCTGGGGCAAAGACTGAATATTGAACTGGTGGCGGAGGGCGTGGAAACGCAAGAACAGGCGAAGTATTTGCGCCGTCATGGCGTGCATATTTTGCAAGGGTATTTGTACGCACAGCCGATGCCGCTACGCGATTTTCCCAAATGCCTGGCGGGCAGCCAACCGCCGCCCGCCCGGCATAATGGACATATCACGCCCATTATGCCGTTACGTTAACGCTGATATGACTTTCCGTGTCAAACCGGAATCTCTAATTTTGACGATTTTCTTTTTAGGTTTAATTCCCTGAGGGCGACGTAGCAGTAAATCCGACGG
>NZ_MIIV01000291.1:0-1200 GCF_001743015.1 Shigella sp. FC1567 | reverse complement strand
GGATACGGAGGACGGTTGTGGCGCACGTCTTCGGTGAACGCACTCTGGCCACACTGGAGCGTCTTCTGAGCCTGCTGTCGGCCTTTGAGGTCGTGGTATGGATGACGGATGGCTGGCCGCTGTATGAATCACGCCTGAAGGGAAAGCTGCACGTTATCAGCAAGCGTTACACTCAGCGCATTGAGCGACATAATCTGAATCTGAGACAACATCTGGCAAGGCTGGGACGGAAGTCACTGTCGTTCTCAAAATCGGTGGAGCTGCATGACAAGGTCATCGGGCATTATCTGAACATAAAACACTATCAGTAAGTTGGAGTCATTACCTCGGATACCGGCCGTAACTCAGCGGATAACGTCAACGGTGTGTATTACCGACCGCTGCAAAAACTGATTAATGGCACCTGGTATAACGTAGCGAGTATTTAACAATGTTGCATTTAAAAAATATTACTGCGGGTAATCCGAAAACTGCGGAACAATACCAGATGACAAAAAAATATGATATTACCTGGCTTTTTTGATATCCCTGACAATCCGTGTCCGGCAGGTGCGCGAAATCTCCACGAAACGGTGTTTGAAGTGGCACACTGAATTTGGCCACCTGAACAGAGGTGATATGCTCACCTCAGAACAACACAGGTGCTCCAATGAAAAAAAGAAATTTTAGCGCAGAGTTTAAACGCGAATCCGCTCAACTGGTTGTTGACCAGAAATACACGGTGGCAGATGCCGCCAAAGCTATGGATGTTGGCCTTTCCACAATGACAAGATGGGTCAAACAACTGCGTGATGAGCGTCAGGGCAAAACACCAAAAGCCTCTCCGATAACACCAGAACTGAACCGCCCCGGGAATCCTGGAGACTAAACTTCCTGAGAAAGAGGTAAACAGGATGACTAAAAATACTCGTTTTTCCCCCGAAGTCCGTCAGAGGGCGATTCGTATGGTTCTGGAAAGTCAGGGCGAATATGACTCACAGTGGGCGGCAATTTGTTCCATTGCCCCAAAGATTGGCTGTACACCGGAGACTCTGCGTGTCTGGGTACGCCAGCATGAGCGGGATACCGGAGGCGGTGATGGCGGGCTCACCACCGCTGAACGTCAGCGTCTGAAAGAGCTGGAACGTGAAAATCGTGAACTGCGCCGCAGTAACGATATCCTTCGCCAGGCTTCCGCTTATTTTGCGAAGGCGGAGTTCG
>NZ_MIIV01000290.1:0-1209 GCF_001743015.1 Shigella sp. FC1567 | reverse complement strand
AAAGGTTCTCAGTATGTATCGCTGGCCTACACACAGCGGCTTAAGGAAGCCGGATTACTGGCATCAACAGGAAGTACAGGCGACTCGTATGACAACGCGATGGCGGAGAGCATCAATGGTCTTTACAAAGCGGAGGTAATACACCGTAAGAGCTGGAAAAACCGTGCAGAAGTGGAACTGGCCACACTCACGTGGGTGGACTGGTATAATAATCGACGATTGCTGGAAAGGCTGGGCCACATCCCTCCGGCAGAAGCAGAAAAAGCTTATTATGCTTCCATCGGAAACGATGATCTGGCAGCCTGAGTTCACAGATAAAACACTCTCCAGGAAACCCGGGGCGGTTCAGTGACTCCGGCGGGTAAAAACGGAGCCGACGAAGCCACTTACGTTTATCTGAACGGCACGCGACTGCTTGTGGAACTTCCGTACCAGACCGTACAAGAAATCATTAGCGAAGCTGAAAAGGCACGCCAGGTTAATGGCGATGAACCCTATATCGAAATTATTTGTATGGATTCAGAAGCTGAAATACAGAAAGCAGATTAAAGGGCGTTGTGATGGGCAAAGAATATAAAACTCTCATTAACAAAGCACTTGAGCGTTTTTATTTTCGCTTAAGTGCATCAGGCGCTCATGCTGAACGTGCGGCCCGTGACTCATTGACCAGAGCAATCCGAAGTCTGTATGACGTGGCTTTTTACGCTGATGATCTGGATGCACTTAACGAACTTTCCGAGCTGATCTGTGCCGCAGTGGATTTGCCCCTATATTTCCAGACATCTGTTATCACTTAACCCATTACAAGCCCGCTGCCGCAGATATTCCCGTGGCGAGTGATAACCCAGCGCACTATGCGGATGCCATTCGTTATAATGCTCGAACGCCTCTGCAAGGTTCTTTGCTGCCGTTAACCCGTCTGGTTTGGGCATGATACTGATGTAGTCACGCTTTATCGTTTTCACGAAGCTCTCTGCTATTCCGTTACTCTCCGGACTCCGCACCGCCGTGTTCTTCGGTTTGAAGTGGCACACTGAATTTGGCCACCTGAACAGAGGTGATATGCTCACCTCAGAACAACACAGGTGCTCCAATGAAAAAAAGAAATTTTAGCGCAGAGTTTAAACGCGAATCCGCTCAACTGGTTGTTGACCAGAAATACACGGTGGCAGATGCCGCCAAAGCTATGGATGTTGGCCTTTCCACAAT
>NZ_MIIV01000289.1:0-1211 GCF_001743015.1 Shigella sp. FC1567 | reverse complement strand
GATGTCACCGGGTCTGGTGGGGCGCTGGTAACCGCTAATAGGGGTCAGGTCAGGCACTTTTGCCGGGACCGTCTGTAACGTGGATGCCGGTACCTGCTCCCCGTGGTTATCTGGTTAACCCATATACAAGGGAGACAGAATGACCGAATCCAGCGATTACGAATCCGTCCAGGTCTTTATCGGCGTTGATGTCGGTAAAGATACGCATCACGCTGTTGCCATTAATCGTTCAGGTAAACGCCTGTTCGATAAAGCATTACCCAACGACGAAAACAAACTCAGATCGCTAATATCTGACCTGAAACAACATGGTCAGATACTGCTGGTTGTTGATCAGCCAGCTACCATCGGTGCGTTACCTGTCGCCGTTGCCCGCTCAGAAGGAGTCCTTGTCGGATACCTCCCTGGACTGGCCATGCGCCGCATAGCCGACTTACACGCCGGTGAAGCTAAAACTGATGCTCGTGACGCTGCCATCATTGCCGAAGCTGCCCGTACCCTGCCTCACGCGCTACGCACGCTGAAACTGGCTGACGAGCAAATCGCCGAACTCTCCATGCTCTGCGGCTTCGATGATGATCTTGCCGCACAGACAACGCAGGCCAGCAACCGTATCCGCGGCCTTCTGACCCAGATACATCCGGCACTGGAGCGCGTTCTCGGTCCGAGACTTGAGCACCCGGCGGTACTCGATCTTCTCCAGCGATATCCCTCACCAGAAAAACTCGCTTCGCTGGGTGAGAAGAAGCTGGCAGCCCAGCTCTGCAAACTTGCGCCTCGTCTGGGTAAACGCCTTGCAGCAGACATAGCTCAGGCACTGGCCGAACAAACCGTCGTCGTTCCCGGCACGAATGCCGCTGCCGTAGTACTGCCACGTCTGGCACTCCAGCTCATCACGCTGCGTAAGCAAAGAGACGAGGTGGCGCTTGAGGTAGAACAGCGAGTTCTTGCTCACCCTCTTTACCCGGTCCTGACCAGTATGCCCGGAGTCGGTGTCAGGACCGCAGCCAGACACCTCACCGAGGTCGCCTGCCGCGCCTTCGCCTCTGCCGCACATCTCGCTGCTTATGCTGGCCTTGCGCCGGTAACTCGGCGATCCGGCTCGTCAATACGCGGTGAGCATCCCTCGCGACGGGGTAATAAAGCTCTCAAACGGGCGTTGTTCCTGTCGGCCTTCGCCGCGCTCAGGGATCCGCTCTCCAGGGCTTACT
>NZ_MIIV01000288.1:0-28635 GCF_001743015.1 Shigella sp. FC1567 | reverse complement strand
GAGCAGGTACCGGCATCCACGTTACAGACGGTCCCGGCAAAAGTGCCTGACCTGACCCCTATTAGCGGTTACCAGCGCCCCACCAGACCCGGTGACATCACCCCCCGGATCATGGACGACTGGGGGCAGTAATCATGCCGGGTCTGGCTGGCTAACACCCCATTATAAGGGGTACGAATAAAGTAATGGGGCGATTTTAAATGAGAGGAATCTGGTGTGCCTCCCTTTCGGGTGAAAGGGAGGAAGGGATATTAAGCAGATTGCTGACAACGTGCGGGCTTTTTTGCCGGATGCGGCGTGAACGCCTTATCCGTCCTACAAGTTCATGCAATTTTAATAAGTTGCCAGATATCCTGTAGGCCTGATAAGCGTAGCGCATCAGGCAATGTGTCTTATTAAGAGACGTGCTGCAAAAATTCCTGCAAGCGCTGGCTCGGCGGGTTCTTGATCAACACCTGCGGATTGCCATCTTCCGCAATCCGGCCTTTGTCGATAAAGATCAGCCGCGAAGCTACTTTCTCGGCAAAACCGATTTCGTGGGTCACGATCACCATCGTCATCCCTTCTTCAGCCAGATCCTGCATAACCTTCAGCACTTCATGGCGCAGTTCCGGGTCAAGAGCGGAAGTCGGTTCATCAAACAGCATCATTTTCGGCTTCACCGCCAGCGCGCGGGCAATCGCCACACGCTGCTGTTGACCACCAGAAAGTTCGGAAGGGTAGTGATGTGCACGTTCTGCCAGACCGACTTTCGCCAGCAGCTCACGCGCCAGTTTTTCCGCCTCTTCTTTGTTCGCGCCACGCACGCGTAGCGGACCAAACATGACGTTTTCCAGCGCCGTCAGATGCGGGAAGAGGTAAAACTGCTGGAACACCATACCTGCTTCCTGGCGAATCAGGCGCTCGTCAACTTTCGGATCGTTAACCTTCAGGCCATCGACAATCAGATCGCCGGAGGTGATTTCTTCCAGTTTGTTGATGCAGCGCAGCAGGGTCGATTTACCGGAACCGGACGGCCCGATAATCACCACGACTTCGCCCTGGGCAATGTTCAAATCGATATTGTGCAGCACCTGGGTTGGGCCAAAGTGCTTGGAGACGTTTTTAAATTCAATCACAGGATTTTCATCCTTCTTTCCAGACGACGCAGAATAAAGCTCAGCACCAGGGTAATAATCAGATAGAACACCGCCACGGCGCTCCAGATCTCAAGGGCGCGGAAGTTACCGGCAATAATTTCTTGCCCCTGACGGGTCAGTTCCGCCACGCCGATAACAATAAACAGCGAGGTGTCTTTAATGCTGATGATCCACTGGTTACCCAGCGGCGGCAGCATACGACGCAGTGCCAGCGGTAAAATGACGTAGCGAATGGTTTCCCAACGTGAAAGACCGAGCGCCAGTCCTGCTTCACGAAAACCTTTGTGAATAGACAGCACCGCACCACGCGTGATTTCCGCAATGTACGCGCCGGAGTTGATCATGATGGTGACCACCGCCGCAGTAAATGGGTCGATGCGTAAGTCGTTAAACGCCATCGGCAGGGCGAAATAGATAAACATCACCTGGACGACGATAGGTGTGCCGCGGATCACTTCAATAAAGACCAGCGCGACGTGGTTGGCTATCCAACCACCGAAGGTGCGTGCAAAACCTGCCAGCAATCCGATTACCAGACCGCCAGCCAGACCGAGGACCGAAATCCACAGGGTCATTTTGGCACCTTCAATCAGAAGCGGAATGGCAGGCCAGATGGCACTCCAGTCAAACTGCATATGTTGTTCCTGTTACCGTGGTGTAAATAATCAAATTCAGGGTAATTAATGGCCCCGGAGCGGGTTTGCGCCCCTCACCCTAATCCTCTCCCCAGAGGGGAGAGGGAACTGCCAGTGCGCTTTACAGGTGTAGCGTTATTATTTCGGTTCAGTACCGAACCATTTTTTGTAGATTTCGTTGTAAGTTCCGTTCTCGCGCAGGGTTTTCAACGCGCCGTTGACTTTGTCACGCAGCTCGTCGCTACCTTTCGGGAACGCAATACCGTATTGCTGCGCTTCCAGAGAGTCACCTACCGCTTTGAACTGACCGTTACCGGCGGTTTTGATGAAGTACAGAATGTTTGGCGTATCGTGCAGAACGGCGTCTGCGCGGTTGGTGCCCAGTTCCATATAGGCGTTATCGATGTTCGGGAACTGACGCAGATCTTTAGTTTTGATGTTTGCTTTCGCGTAATCAACGGAGCCAGTACCGCTCTTCACAGCAACCACTTTCCCGTCGAGATCTTTCACGCTTTTCACATCGTTATTGTTAGCTTTCACCATCACTAACAGGCCGCTTTTGTAGTAGCCGTCAGAGAAATCGATCGCTTTTTTACGCTCGTCGGTGATGGTAATGCCCGCCAGCGCCAGATCGACGTTTTTGGTTTGCAGTGCCGGAATGATCCCACTGAAATCCATCGGCTTCAGTTCGTAATCCAGCTTCAGCTCTTTAGCGATGGCAGCCCACAGATCAACGTCAAAGCCCACATATTTATCGCCCTGTTTAAATTCAAACGGAACGAAGGCGGTATCCGTCGCGACAACTAATTTTTTATCCGCGGCATGAGAAGAAACCGCAAAAACCAGGGTCAGTGCAGCCAGTGAAACTTTTAATACAGACTTCATAGCATTTCCTTTTTTCTATCCACGGGACGATCCCCTGCGTGACATTCACATATATGAAAAAATCGTGCCAGTTTTGCAACTCATTGATTTTTAGAGATGCGGCAAAAACGTGATGCACGATTTATAGGGCAATACCCTGAAGATGCACCATTCTGGGGCACCAATCTGGTGCGCTAAAATTGTGCACTCAACACAGTGATTATTTAGCGTAAAACCTGATGAAAAAACAATCTTTATGTAACGATTGTGTGATGATGTGGATACAAAAAATTTACTTAATCAGCTGGAGATAGCAGATGGATGCACTAAATAAGTGCGTTGAGGTGGGCTGCAAAACAAAACGGCCTCCTGTCAGGAAGCCGCTTTTATCGGGTACTAAAGTTCTGCACCATCAGCGATGGATTTATTCGATGTTAGACTCGATAAACCACAGGAATTTATCCAGGTCGCGAGACGCGGCGGTCAGGATATCTGCGGTGTCGTCATCTTTCGCTTCGCCAATCGCTTTGCGTACGTCATTAGCGACGATTGCGTAACGGTCAGCCAGTTCTTTCAGGTGATCCTGAACGTTGTGGATGTCCAGCGGGTAACTTTTCAGCGGGGTTTTGCTGTTGATAACTTGAGTGGTCCCCAGAGCTACACCGCCCAGCTGCACTGCACGTTCTGCCATGGTATCCAGATGATCGATCAGTGCGGTGCGGAAGCCATCCAGCATTTCATGTACGGCAATGAAGTTAGCGCCGCGCATGTTCCAGTGCGCTTGTTTGGTAATCAAAGAAAGATCAATAAACTGGATAACCTGGCGATTCAGCAACTCTACTGTTGCTTTTTTCTCGCTGTCGGAGACATCGTTGCGGGTATAAAGCAGATTGGTCGCTTTTGATTTAACTAATTTAGCGGTACTCATAATTTCATATCCTCTTGATGTTATGTCCCAGTAATTAACGAGACTAAGTATAGCACCGGCTATGTGTTCCGCTATTCTGGCTGTTCCTATCACACTAATAGTGGTAACAAGCGTGAAAAACAAAACTAATAAAGATTCAATGAGTTAGATATATTGATAAGAACAATTCTTATTTATCTGCTCGCCAGGAATTTTCGGAATAAATATGCTTTTGCATAATTCGATATATAAAGACGGTGTAGAGGAAAAGTAGCGAGAAATTCTGCATGGTTATGCATAACCATGCAGAAATGTAAATTTAATTAATGTCTAATTCTTTTATTTTGCTCTCTTTGCGTACTGTCAGCGTAGACCCCATTGAAGCGGCGATGATAGCGCCGAGCGCCAGCAGCTGTATGGGTGTCAGTGTTTCTCCGAGGAAAATCATCCCGGAAACGGCAGCCAGCGCCGGTTCCATGCTCATCAGCGTACCAAATGTCCGTGTTGGCAAACGGGTGAGGGCAATCATTTCCAGCGAATAAGGCAGAGCGGTCGAGAGAATAGCGACAGCCAGACCCAATGGAATAACCGACCAGTGCCAGAGTGCTTCACCAGCCTGAAGCGCTCCAATTGGCACGAAAATTAACGCTGCAATCAACGAACCAATTGCCACCGTCGCAGGGCCATGTTCCGCTCCTGCGCGTTGCCCACTTAAAATGTAAATAGCCCAACAAGCCCCGGCCCCCAGTGCCAGCGCACAGCCGGTTAAATCGACATGGGAAACGTCTTGCCCCAGCGGTAGCAGGAACCACAGACCAAGAACCGCCAGCACAACCCAGACGAAATCTACCGGGCGACGAGAAGAGAACAGCGCCACCGCCAGTGGTCCGGTGAACTCCAGCGCCACCGCAATACCCAGCGGTACTGTCTGAATAGAAAGATAAAAAAGATAATTCATCCCACCCAGCGAAACGCCGTAAAACAACAGCGGTAACCGTTGCTCTTTGGCAAAGCGCAGTCGCCATGGCTTAAAGAACGCGATGAGGATCAGCGTTCCTAATGCCAGACGCAGCGCAGTGACACCCGGTGCGCCCACCAGAGGAAAAAGTGACTTAGCTAACGAGGCTCCACCCTGAATAGACGCCATGGCAACGAGCAATATGACTATTGGTAACCAGACCGGCATTTTACGTAATGAACCAGGCATCCTTTCTCCCACAAATATCTAGACTTAAGTAAAGCGTGGAGTGTACTGGATATACCCAATGCTGGTTGAGCATTTGTTGAAAAAATTTTCCCCCGTTTTGACTAAAATGCGCCAGGATTGATGGAATCATTAGTCTGGTGATTAGGAATAATCTGGATGAATGACAGGGAAAACATGCGTAATACTTACGCAGTTCTCTGAAAAAGTGATTTAAATTTAGATGGATAGCGGTGTATGGAAACGTTCTGTTACATGAAATGGCCCGTTAGACATCACAAATCGCGAAGAGTTTCCCATTAATTTTTGATATATTTAAAACTTAGGACTTATTTGAATCACATTTGAGGTGGTTATGAAAAAAATTGCATGTCTTTCAGCACTGGCCGCAGTTCTGGCTTTCACCGCAGGTACTTCCGTAGCTGCGACTTCTACCGTAACTGGCGGTTACGCACAGAGCGACGCTCAGGGCCAAATGAACAAAATGGGCGGTTTCAACCTGAAATACCGCTATGAAGAAGACAACAGCCCGCTGGGTGTGATCGGTTCTTTCACTTACACCGAGAAAAGTCGTACTGCAAGCTCTGGTGACTACAACAAAAACCAGTACTACGGCATCACTGCTGGTCCGGCTTACCGCATTAACGACTGGGCAAGCATCTACGGTGTAGTGGGTGTGGGTTATGGTAAATTCCAGACCACTGAATACCCGACCTACAAACACGACACCAGCGACTACGGTTTCTCCTACGGTGCTGGTCTGCAGTTCAACCCGATGGAAAACGTTGCTCTGGACTTCTCTTACGAGCAGAGCCGTATTCGTAGCGTTGACGTAGGCACCTGGATTGCCGGTGTTGGTTACCGCTTCTAATCACTTTGGTGATATAAAAAATCCGCCTCTCGGGGCGGATTTTTGTTTTTAAGGTTTCGGGTCGAAAATATCGGTTCCGAGATGGTTGTAATCCACCTTCTGTAACTGGAAGTTGGTGATGTATATCGGCCCGGCTTTCTTCTCAGATATAAACGGGTATTTGATATTTATTTCCTTCGCTTTAATTCCCGTCCACTGCGAGAAAAAGCCTAAGAAGTCATTGGCTGAGCGGCGGGCTTTAATCACCCGATGCGCTTTATCGTCGCTGGAAATGACCATAAAAGGCACCTGGAAATTTTGCTGATATTTATCATCATGGGCAAGGTATTGCACGTCTTTGCCGCGCTCTTTAAAGGCCAGACCGTGGTCAGAAAAGTAAACCAGAGAGAAGCTGCTGCCGCTGTTGCGTAACTGATCGTACAGCTTGCGCAGTAAATCGTCCGTTTGCGTCATGGTATAGAGATAGCACGACGTTTCTTTCGATTGCACAAAGGTTTCGTATTTGCCTTGTGTCCTGTCGCAGGCCTGCGGATGCGAGCCTATCAGATGCAGAACAATCAGCTGCGGTTGCGAGTGCTCTTGCGCCAGCACTTGAGCGGTCATATCCAGTAACGCTTCGTCTTTCGTGTTTTTATCTGCTTCAAAATTACCTTCTTTCAGGAAGTACACTTCATCTGCACGTTTGGCGATGCTGGCGATAGCAGTATCGTATTCGCCGATTTGGCCCTGGTTGGAAAACCACCAGGTCTGGAAGCCCGCGCGATTTGCCAGGGTGACAAAGTTATCCTGAAACTGTGGTTTGCCATCGACTACGCGATTGAGCGTTAAGCCAAGCGATTTCTGCGTGGAGCCACTGGCGGCAATGTAGTCAGCAAATATCAAACCGTTAACGCTGCTGGCAAACGGGGTATTGTCCCAGTGACCGCCAAAGGCACCGAGGGCATCGCGACGCGCGCTTTCACCGATCACCACCACATAGGTCTGATACTTCGGCTTAACGGCAGTGACCGTCCAGGTATCTTTCATTCCGGAAAGTTTTGCCATCCGTTCTTGCTCTTCAATCACCTCGTTATTATTGACGATGACATCCTTAGCAAAACGAAATACCGGATAGCCAGTATCTTTCAGTTTAAATACGCCACCCCAGGCCAGGTTTTGCACGGGAGCAACAAAAAATGTCGCCACACTGAATACCAGACACAGGCTGTCGAAGGTATTCCAGCGCGCTTTTTCATTCTCTTTTTTTCGCCTGATTGCTATTACGCCGAGCGCAAAAATAAATAAGCCGACCAGGTAGCTGTACCACGGAAAAATCGTCAGGATTTCGGTCGACTCTTCCATATTGGTGGAGTGCAATGCCAGCAATGTATTGAAATTAGGCGCGCCGTAGGCCTGAGCAAAAGGGAAATAACAAGCCGCCACCAGCGAACTGACACCGACCAGAACTTTTTGTACGCGAGGCAATGTTCGCCATAGCAAAAGCAAAATAGCCGTAAACGCAGCGGTGTAGAGCAAACTGAAGGGGTAACCTAAGCCGAGGTTAATTAATAGCGACTGTAAAAAGTAGAACGCAGTCCACGGGCTAAATACCCGGCTACGGGTAACAAGCGATTCTTTGAGGGTTAAATTCATATGCCACTATCGTAACAAACGCCATGTGCTTACCCTGGCGTCAAGGGTCAATACCTGCAAGAGTGCGTGAAGAGTGGAAAGGGGTCCGCATCCGCGAGCCGCAATATACGCAGGGCTGCAAGAAGATAGAGCGAGCCGCCGTTCAGGTCAACTACTGACGAACAAATCTTTTGCGAAGGGGATTGCAAATCCGACAAAAAGTGGGGTTTTTCAGGCCAAAACGCGTTATGCCTGCATGAAAGCAGGAGTGAAGCGGCGTACCGCGACGCCGCTATTTATCGGAAGGTTTATCTTGCTGCGGTTTGTTGTTGACCATATCGCACAACATAGAGAGCAGTATTAACCGTACTTTAAAGGGAGAATGACTAAACACGCGCATACACCTCTTGAACTCATTCATAAGACCTCCTGACTTGCTAATCCCGTCGATCCTTGAGGGATGATTGCATTACATACAGATATAGCACAGGCTATATTATATAGCTATTGCTAAAACGTTAATTTTTTGTACCTTCGCAACTCTGGTTTACAATGTGCGCACGAAATGAGAACGCTATGTATGCGTCACCATAATGAGGAAGCACAATGAGTCGTCGCGCAGGTACGCCAACAGCAAAAAAAGTGACGCAGTTAGTGAACGTGGAAGAGCACGTTGAAGGGTTCCGCCAGGTCAGAGAGGCGCATCGGCGCGAGCTTATTGATGATTACGTTGAGCTGATTTCTGACTTGATCAGGGAAGTGGGGGAAGCTCGTCAGGTGGACATGGCTGCTCGTCTGGGAGTTTCGCAACCGACGGTGGCTAAAATGCTTAAGCGGCTGGCAACCATGGGGCTGATTGAAATGATCCCCTGGCGTGGCGTGTTTTTAACGGCAGAAGGAGAGAAGCTGGCGCAGGAAAGCCGCGAGCGACATCAGATAGTCGAAAATTTCTTGTTGGTGTTGGGCGTCAGTCCGGAAATCGCCCGTCGCGACGCGGAAGGCATGGAGCACCATGTTAGTGAAGAGACGCTCGACGCTTTTCGTTTGTTTACCCAGAAACACGGTACCAAATGAGCCTGCCTTTTTTACGCACGCTGCAAGGCGATCGTTTTTTTCAGTTATTAATTCTTGTTGGTATCGGATTAAGCTTTTTCGTGCCCTTTGCACCGAAATCCTGGCCTGCTGCTATCGACTGGCACACCATCATCACCTTAAGCGGCCTGATGCTGCTGACCAAAGGTGTGGAGTTAAGCGGTTATTTTGATGTGCTGGGGCGCAAAATGGTGCGCCGCTTTGCTACGGAGCGTCGGCTGGCGATGTTTATGGTGCTGGCGGCGGCGCTGCTTTCTACCTTTCTGACCAACGATGTCGCGCTGTTTATTGTTGTTCCGCTGACTATCACGCTAAAAAGACTGTGTGAGATCCCGGTTAATCGTCTGATTATTTTTGAGGCGCTGGCAGTCAATGCTGGTTCGCTACTGACGCCAATTGGCAACCCGCAAAATATTCTTATCTGGGGACGTTCTGGTCTTTCGTTTGCCGGATTTATTGCCCAAATGGCACCGCTGGCTGGCGCAATGATGCTGACGCTCCTGCTCCTGTGCTGGTGTTGTTTCCCTGGAAAGGTGCTGCAATACCATACGGGGGTGCAAACACCGGAGTGGAAACCGCGGCTGGTGTGGAGTTGTCTGGGGCTGTATATCGTCTTTCTAACGGCGCTGGAGTTCAAACAAGAGCTGTGGGGACTGGTGATTGTGGCGGCAGGCTTTGCGCTGCTGGCACGTCGCGTGGTGCTCAGTGTGGACTGGACGCTGCTGCTGGTGTTTATGGCGATGTTTATCGACGTCCATTTACTGACCCAGCTTCCAGCGTTGCAAGGCGTGTTGGGTAACGTGAGTCATCTATCTGAACCCGGGTTATGGTTAACGGCAATCGGTTTATCGCAGGTGATCAGTAACGTGCCGAGTACCATATTGTTGCTGAACTATGTGCCGCCGTCTTTATTACTGGCATGGGCGGTAAACGTAGGTGGCTTTGGGTTATTACCCGGATCGCTGGCAAGTTTGATTGCGCTACGTATGGCGAACGATCGCCGCATCTGGTGGCGTTTCCATCTCTATTCAATACCGATGCTGTTGTGGGCGGCGTTGGTGGGATATGTTTTGTTAGTTATACTCCCGGCCAACTAGGGTCTGGCAAATAAAAAAGGCGGATTATGAGTCCGCCTTTTGCTTTAAGTTTTGAAGATTAATTCAGACGAACCGGCATCCCGGAGCGGTTTTTAATCGCTTCATCAAGAACAACCTGGTCAACATCTGGCTGACCGGTCACTGTCTGCACGCTCTTCGTCAGGGTAATTGGCACAATTTCCTGACCTTCAAACTGGGCTTCGGTGGTAGACAGCGGGTTATGGACTTCAATATAACGGCTGCCGTCTGGCTCGGTGGTCGCTTTTACCGGCTCATCAATAAACTGTACGCGGGTACCGACCGGTACTTTCTCGAACAGGAATTTGATGTCTTCGTTACGCAGACGCACACAACCATGACTTACACGCAGGCCGATACCGAAGTTGGCGTTGGTGCCATGGATAGCATACAGGCGACCGATGTAGAGTGCATACAGACCCATCGGGTTATCCGGACCTGCCGGAACGACAGCCGGAAGCGGTTCGCCCGCAGCGCGGTACTCTGCGTGCATTTTTGCGGTCGGCGTCCAGGTCGGGCCTGCTTTCTTACGCTCAACTTTGGTGGTCCAGTTGATAGGCGTATCTTTGCCTAACTGACCAATGCCGATCGGCAGCACGATAACGGTGTTGGTCCCTTTCGGATAGTAATACAGACGCATCTCTGCACTGTTAATGACGATGCCTTCATGAACGGTATCCGGCAGGATCAGCTGCTGCGGAATGTTCAGTACAGTACCGCCTTTCGGCAGGAAGGTATCCACACCCGGGTTCGCTTCCATCATATTGGAAAGCCCCATCTGGTACTCCGCGGCAAAATACTCCAGCGGCTGAGTGTTACCTTCAGGAATGGTGATCACCTGATTCTGACCAACCAGGCGACTCCCGTCGGTTGGCAGAGGATAAGTTACCGCAGAGGCGGTACTGCAAAAGCCGACAACAGCGAAGGCCGCTGCGAATAATGTTTTCAATTTCATATTCATGTTAAGCGAGATTTTGTGCCTGGCAGGCCATTGGGTTGAGAATATTAGAGTATTGGAAGCGCATTATAAGTTCATTCCAGCTCACAGTGAAATCAGATGTGTACGAAATCACATTTTTTGCCTTTGGCTTGAGTGTAGACCTTAAGCGAGGAGCAGGATCTTCTTTCAGACTTATGGCATAATGCGCGGTTTGTCATATCTCTTTTCAGGATACGCCTGTGTTAGTTTCCAGTAACGTCACCATGCAGTTCGGCAGTAAGCCGTTGTTTGAAAACATTTCCGTCAAATTTGGCGGCGGCAACCGTTACGGCCTGATTGGCGCGAACGGTAGTGGTAAATCCACCTTTATGAAGATCCTCGGCGGCGACTTAGAGCCGACTTTGGGTAACGTTTCCCTCGATCCCAACGAGCGCATTGGTAAGCTGCGTCAGGATCAGTTTGCCTTTGAAGAGTTCACTGTGCTGGATACGGTGATCATGGGGCATAAAGAGTTGTGGGAAGTGAAGCAGGAGCGTGACCGCATCTATGCTTTGCCGGAAATGAGTGAGGAAGACGGCTATAAAGTGGCCGATCTGGAAGTTAAATACGGCGAAATGGACGGTTACTCTGCGGAAGCTCGCGCCGGTGAATTGTTGCTTGGCGTGGGAATTCCAGTGGAACAGCACTACGGCCCGATGAGTGAAGTTGCTCCTGGCTGGAAGCTGCGTGTGCTTCTGGCGCAGGCGCTGTTTGCTGATCCGGATATTCTCCTGCTCGACGAACCGACCAACAACCTCGACATCGACACCATTCGCTGGCTGGAACAGGTGCTGAACGAGCGTGACAGCACCATGATCATCATCTCGCACGACCGTCACTTCCTTAACATGGTCTGTACCCACATGGCGGATCTGGATTACGGCGAGCTGCGCGTTTATCCGGGTAACTACGATGAGTACATGACGGCGGCGACCCAGGCGCGTGAACGTCTGCTGGCCGATAACGCCAAGAAGAAAGCGCAGATTGCTGAGTTGCAATCTTTCGTTAGCCGCTTTAGCGCCAACGCCTCGAAATCTCGCCAGGCAACTTCGCGCGCGCGCCAGATTGATAAAATCAAACTGGAAGAGGTGAAAGCCTCCAGCCGTCAGAACCCGTTCATCCGTTTTGAACAGGATAAGAAACTGTTCCGTAACGCGCTGGAAGTGGAAGGTCTGACCAAAGGGTTTGATAACGGTCCACTGTTTAAAAATCTCAACCTGCTGCTGGAGGTCGGTGAAAAACTTGCGGTACTGGGTACCAACGGCGTCGGTAAATCAACGCTGATGAAAACGCTGGTGGGCGATCTGCAACCGGACAGCGGCACCGTAAAATGGTCTGAAAACGCGCGCATTGGTTACTACGCCCAGGACCACGAATATGAGTTTGAAAATGATCTGACCGTGTTCGAATGGATGAGTCAGTGGAAGCAGGAAGGCGATGACGAGCAGGCGGTACGCAGCATTCTCGGTCGTTTGCTGTTCAGCCAGGACGACATCAAAAAGCCAGCTAAAGTGCTTTCCGGTGGGGAAAAAGGGCGGATGCTGTTTGGTAAGTTAATGATGCAGAAGCCGAACATTCTGATCATGGACGAACCGACCAACCACCTGGATATGGAATCCATCGAGTCACTGAACATGGCGCTGGAACTGTATCAGGGCACGCTGATCTTTGTTTCACACGACCGTGAGTTCGTAAGCTCCCTGGCGACCCGCATTCTGGAAATCACCCCGGAACGCGTGATCGACTTTAGCGGTAATTACGAAGATTACCTGCGTAGTAAAGGGATCGAGTAAGTGATTATCCGTCACCCCGATACTGTCGGGGTGACGGCGGCTGATGACAAATGCAAAATAGCCTGATGCGCTACGCTTATCAGGCCTACGCAGTACCTGTAATATATTGAATCTGCAGGACTTTGTAGGCCAGATAAGGCGTTAACGCCGCATCAGGCATTAAGAAAGCGCACTTGTCAGCAATCTGAGTAACGTCGAATCGATTTTCTTAATCCCACATCAATTCACTTCCATTAACTCTCAAACATCCATGCCCAACGCTCGCTTACCGTGAATGTTGAGGTCGGCAAGCGTAAAGCGTCCTTCCCAGTTTGTTTCATAGTCCTCGTGCGGGAAGTCGCCCGGCGATGCGCCTTTTTCCAGTGCGGCCTTCACCTTGTGCGCGTAGGCAAGATTTTTCTCGCACATCGGTGCCGCAGGAATGTACATCACGTTGCCCCAACCCTGTTGATTTTCAACGGGGGCAACGGAATGGATGACGTCGCAGTGCCACCAGACGGAGTCTCCGGCCTCGAGTTTTGGAATGCTGGTTAACGCCTCAATTAACAGTGGATGCCATTGCTCTGATACCGGCAACACTCTTCCGGGCGCTACGCCGCACAGTTCATCCTCCGGCACATCATCAAGCAGCGGACGTAACAGTACGTACGCCATGGCTTCAGGAATGGGCACAACGTGCAGCAACCCCTGACCAGGCAGCATATCAGAGAGCGCTGTCCAGCCCTGGAATGTCCGAAACACGGAACATTTGGTGGTGTTGTCCACCGTGTACTCTTCAACTTCCGTACGATGTGCCGCATGCCAGGGATCATATTGCGCCAGATTGCCATTAAAGACGTTGGCGAAAACGCGCTGATACGCTGGAAGCAGCCAGCGTTCCAGCGCCCCGGAGTCGGTATGCGCTCCAAGACCTTTGGAGGTCGTTCCGGGCGGACGGCGGCGGATACGGTCAGGGTAGATGACGCTCACATCCGGGTTAAACCATTGCTTTCCATCACTTTCAAATGTCCACAGACGATTGAGAAACGACTGCGCATTCGCCATTTCTTCACTCTGGCGGGCCTGCATTTGCGTCTGCGACCAGTAGATGGGGTAAATCTCGGGACGTGAAGTGCTGAGCGTCCCGAAGAAATTATCGCCGGGGCCTTTGTAGACCTCGTCAAAGCGGTTGCGGTCCAGATAGTCCAGCATCGACTGATCCCAGCCTAGCGCTTGTTCGCGGGGGAAATGGCCTTTTATCACCGCACAACCGCGACGTTTAATCTGTTCGCGCTGCTCTGCAGTAACATGACCTGCTTTGATATCGGCATAAGACAGCACCGGCCAGACGGCATCGCCCTGTGCTTTGAGTGCGTTGATTTCAGCCACTCGCGTGGCAATGTCATCGCTTAGCTGATTAAAGATCTGCTGGACGTCGCCAAGCTGCGCCCGCAGCGCGTGCTTCATCTGACGGATAGCTGCTTTGTGATCGGCTGGCAATGTGTCGCTGGTAAAAGTAGAAGCCATAACCACCTCTCATTAACTTTCATTCGAAACCATTATGATTTGCATGTGACAATATAAGTTATAAATAAGTTAATGCAAGCTTAATGATTTGATGTGATGTACAGGATGTAAAAAGAAGGGAAAACCGGAGCGCACGGCTCCGGTAGAGAGGTCAGCTGTTAAAAGGGGATGTGTTATCCAGCACCGCCTGAATCACATTCAGCGCGCCTTCATGATTATTATCATCGGTAGCGTAACGGGCGATTTGTTTAATGTTTTCCGCAGCATTGCCCATCGCAAAGGAATAACGCGCCATTTTCAGCATCTCCGCATCGTTACCGCTGTCGCCAATCGCTACCACATTTTGCGGTGACAGATCCCAGCGTTTCAGTAACCGCGAAATACCGTTTGCTTTATGTAGACCGGGAATAATCAGGTCGATAAAGCCAAAACCACTGGTGACGGGTTTCATAATGCCATCGAACGCTATGTGCAGTTTGTCGATCACTAACGGGATTTGTTCATCTGGCAGGTTGAGCGAAAACTTGAACAGTACGTCGTCAATCTCCTGATAATCTTTTACAGCTTTCAGGCGATGGTAGTGTTTTGCCATCAGTGCGACAAATGCTTCGGGGGCATTTTCGCTGACATATGCACTTTGCAGACCGCAGGCGACAAAATTGAGTTGCTTATCTTTTAGCAACTCGCCAATAACAATCCGCGATTCATGTCGGGTCAGTTCGCCGTGGAACAGTTGCTTGCCATGTTCGTAAACCAGTGCGCCGTTTTCCGCGACAAAAGAGATCTCATCCTTTAGCTCAGGAAAGAACGAAATAAGCTGGTAATACTGATTACCGCTGGCGACAACGAACTCAATGCCGCGCTTTTTCAGTTCCTGATATTGCGCCATAAAACGTGGTTGGTTGTACATTTTGGCGTCGTTAAGAAAAGTACCGTCCATGTCTGTGACGATAACTTTTACGCTCATAGGTGTGCTCCTGGCTCGAAAATGAAACCGTAACAGTGTAATAACAATGTGACGCAGAGCACAAATTATATTTCGAATGAAAGTAAGGATGAAATTGATGATGTGAATGATTTAGCCCGGCGACGCCGCAGCCGGGCCGAAGAGATTACAGCATATGTTCAGTACGAGCGATGATATCGTCCTGAGCGTCTGGAGAGAGCGCGGTGAAGAAGGCGGAATAACCCGCGACACGCACTACCAGATCGCGGTACTGATCCGGATGTTTTTTCGCCTCCAGCAGCGTTTCGCGGGAAACGATGTTGTACTGAATATGCCAGCCTTTATGCACCTCGAAGAAGGTGCGCAGCAGGATCATCAGCTTCTGCTTGTCAGATTCGTTCTCCAGCGTTGCCGGATTCAGTTTCTGGTTGAGCAACACGCCGCCGAGAATCGCTGCCGTAGGCAGTTTACCCACCGAGCCAATGACCGCAGTAGGGCCGAGATGGTCAGTACCAGAGGCCGGACTGGCGCCTTCTGCCAGCGGGGTGTGGGCTTTACGCCCGTCCGGCGTTGCCATAGTTTGCGCACCAAACGGTACGTTAGCGGAGATAGATGACGTACCCGCGTAATAGTTGCCGCCAACCGGACCACGACCGTAGCGCGGATTATGGTACTGTTTCAGTTCGTCGATATAGGTCTGATAAGCGCGAGCCAGCAGCGTATCGACAGTATCATCGTCGTTGCCGTACTTCGGCGCACCGTTAATCAGCCGCTGACGCAGTTGCTCATGAGTCAGGCCATCGAAGTCATCCGCCAGTGCGGCAGCCAGCTGTTGCTGACCAATCGCGCCCTGTTCAAATACCAGTTTCTTCACTGCCGCCAGGCTGTTGCCGAGGTTGGCAATGCCAACCTGCAGGCCAGAAACCCAGTCATATTTCGCGCCGCCTTGCTTGATACTTTTCGCTCGCTCAATACAGTCATCCACCAGCGCCGAGCAGAGAATATCGTGCACGTTCTCTTCCAGCATGGTGTCGACGACATATTCGATTTCGATTGATTTACGCGTGTAATAACGGATTTGCGTATCCCACGCGTCCATTACTTCATCGAAATTGTTAAAGTTGCCTGCCGACAACGCTTTTTCTTGTGGCAGGAACACGTTGCCGCTTGTGGCATCACGCCCGCCTTCCAGCGCCGCCAGCATCACGCGGGCGAAGTTGATAAAGCTCATGCCGGTACAGCGATAGCCCCATTTGCCACCGACGGCGGTTTCGATACAACCAATCGCTGCGTAGTCGTAAGCGTCCTGCGGTTCAATACCGAGTTTAATAAATTCCGGGATCACGATTTCGTCGTTGTTGAACGCCGGCATCCCGAAGCCGCAACGGATCACCTGTACGCAGGCGTCGAGGAAATCATTACTCATTCCTGCATGGTAACGCACGCTGAGGTTAGGCTGAGTGGAACGCAGGCGACCGCAGGATTCGAGGATCGCGTAAGAGAGTGGATTCACCGCGTCCATTGGTTGACCATCAACCAGAGTTTGTCCGCCAATGGTGACGTTCTGATACAGAGGACTTCCCGCAGAGGCTTTTGAGTGTGAGCCGGAGCGGATCTTGTTCACTTCCAGCAGTTTCAGCCAGCAGCTATGCAGCAATTCGATGGCGTGTTCGCGATCCAGTGTCTGGTTGAGTTCAACGTCTCGGCGATAGTACGGGTAGAGATACTGGTCCATACGACCAAACGATACCGAGTGACCGTTAGATTCGATCTGCAATATCAACTGGATGAAGTAACACAGTTGCAGCGCCTGCCAGAAAGTCTGCGGCGGCTGGTGGGCGATAAGATCGCAGTTTTCTGCTATCGCCAGCAGTTCATCGCGACGGCTTTCGCGGGTTTCGGTCGCGGCCATTTCACGCGCCAGGGCTGCAAAACGTTCAATGTGTTCGCTGACTGCCACCAGCACGATATCAATCGCTTTCAGGAACTGTTCGCCGTGCAAATCTTCCAGTACCGTCAGATTGATGCGCGAGCGACGTTCCGCTACTTTCTCGCGCAGACCATCAAGACCTTTTTCCAGCAGCAGCGGGAAATTCACCGCCAGGTGCGCATCGCCGGAGGTCATATTGCCTTCCGCTTTAATGATTCCGGTCGCCAGCAGACCTTTTTGCTCATCGGTAAACATGCCGTAGCAGCGATCCTGTACCGTCTGACCGCGCCACCACGGGCACACTTCATGCAGAACGCGTTTGTTCTCTTCGCTCACCGCAAAACCAGCACCGGGACGATCTGCCAGATCATCAATCTCTTTTTCGATCCACGAGACGGTATATTCCGGGAAGATCGGCGCAGCGCGAACCTCGCTTGCCTGGTTGCCGATGATCAACTCATCGTGCTTGATCCAGATGGTGCGATTCGCCAGGTGATGCGCCAGAGCCAGCGCGCGACGTACCGGGATCGGCTTATCGAGATGTTGTTGATACATCTCGGTATAGTGCTGCGCGCGCTCGGTACAGACCGGCGGTTTCACAATATGCACCAGCGCATTTTTGTGCGCTTTAATGCGGTCGCTGAGCGTGTCCAGTTTCAGTGTGGTCATGGTTGTTATCCTCGTAAGGTCGCGGTTAACCCTTTCTGGCAGGCATACTGCTGGGCAAAGTCGAGCAGGTCTGGCGCATCAAGCGGTTTTTCCGGGGCGTCATAGGACAGATTAAGTAAGTGATATTTGTTGATGCCCAGCGTGTGGTAGGGCAGAAAATGAATTTCGCCAACGTGCAGCTCGTCGGCGGCAAAATCGGTAATGGCTTTTACAGAGGTTTCGTCGGCATTAAAGCCCTGAATCAGCGGCACGCGGATAATGATTTTTTTGCCCGCTGCGGCGAGTTTTTTCAGGTTATCCAGCACCTTGGCGGCGTTACCGTCGGTCCACTGTTTAAACGGCGCGTCGGCAATGTGTTTTAAATCGGCAAGAAACAGATCGATATAGGGCAGAGAAGGGGTGATATATTTCCACGGCACATGCAGACAGGTTTCTACCGCAGTATGAATGCCTGCCTCGTGGCAGGCTTGCAGTAGCGCCGTCGCTATTTCCGGCTGCATAAAGGGTTCACCACCCGAAAGCGTTAAGCCGCCGCCGCTGCGATCGTAAAACGGTTTATCGCGCAGAACGGTCGCCATGATCTCCTCAACGCTTTTCACTTCCCCACACACGGTTAACGCCTGTGTCGGGCAGCAGTCGGTTAGCGCCGTCAGATGCTCCGGGGTTAACTTTTCCCGATGAATAAGCAAACCATTCAATGCGCGCTCAATCACTTCCGGCGCTGCCTTAGCGCACAGCTCGCAGCCTTCCAGACACAGTCGTGCGTCATACAGCAGATCCTGCGTGCGGGCGCGGCTTTCCGGGTTCTGACACCAGCGGCAGCCCAGCGAACAGCCTTTAAGAAATACGACCGTGCGGATACCGGGGCCATCATGGGTCGAGTAGCGCTGAATATTGAAAATCATAGTTGCCTCTCTGTTTCGTTCAAACATTAAAATACTTTCGAATGAAAGTTGGATTGATGTGCGTCAACTGTTCAGAGAGTTTTCCCGTGATAGTCTACATTCAGACAAAAAGTACATTTTGAGGATGGTTATGGAACTGTATCTGGATACTTCAGACGTTGTTGCAGTGAAGGCGCTGTCACGTATTTTTCCGCTGGCGGGTGTGACCACTAACCCAAGCATTATCGCCGCGGGTAAAAAACCGCTGGATGTTGTGCTTCCGCAACTTCATGAAGCGATGGGCGGTCAGGGGCGTCTGTTTGCCCAGGTAATGGCTACCACTGCTGAAGGGATGGTGAATGACGCACGTAAATTGCGTTCTATTATTGCGGATATCGTGGTGAAAGTTCCGGTGACCGCCGAGGGGCTGGCAGCTATTAAGATGTTAAAAGCGGAAGGGATTCCAACGCTGGGAACCGCGGTATATGGCGCAGCACAAGGGCTGCTGTCGGCGCTGGCAGGTGCGGAATATGTTGCGCCTTACGTTAATCGTATTGATGCTCAGGGCGGTAGCGGCATTCAGACTGTGACCGACTTACACCAGTTATTGAAAATGCATGCGCCGCAGGCGAAAGTGCTGGCAGCGAGTTTCAAAAACCCGCGTCAGGCGCTGGACTGCTTACTGGCAGGATGTGAATCAATTACGCTGCCACTGGATGTGGCACAACAGATGATTAGCTATCCGGCGGTTGATGCCGCTGTGGCGAAGTTTGAACAGGACTGGCTGGGAGCGTTTGGCAGAACGTCGATTTAACCGGACGTTCTGCATCCTCATAAATTGCTGATGACGTGGCGGAGTGCCGCGTCTTATCTGGCCTGGAGGTGGCAATTACTGCCCGCACACCTCACACCCCGGATTACGCATCAGTTTCATTTCGCGAAACTGACAGGTCATCGCATCGTACATGACGATTTTCCCGCTGGCCGGTTTGCCATAACCTGCCAGCAGTTTGATCGCTTCCATTGCCTGCAACGAACCAATTACGCCGATCAACGGTGCCATCACGCCTGCTTCTACGCAGGTTAACGCGTTCTCGCCAAACAAACGGCTAAGGCAGCGATAGCACGGTTCGCCGTCCTGATAAGTGAAGACCGTGATTTGCCCTTCCATACGAATTGCCGCGCCGGAAACCAGCGGCACCTTCGCGGCAAAACAGCCTGCGTTCAGTTGATTACGTACCGCAACGTTATCCGTACAGTCGAGCACCAGATCGTATTCAGCAATCAATGCTGCAAGTTCTGCGTCATCTAGCAGTGCATTGACTGGCGTAATCGCGATATGTGGGTTGATCCGCGTCAGGGCGTCACGGGCGGATTCCACCTTCGGTTGCCCGACCGTGGCATCATTGTGCAGTGTCTGGCGTTGCAGATTCGAGAGCGAAACCGTGTCGAAGTCGAGCAGCGTCAGGTTGCCGACACCGGCGCTTGCCAGATACTGCGAAGCTGCGCAGCCGAGTCCACCGAGGCCGACGATCAGCACACGAGAATCTTTTAGCGCCTCCTGACCGTCAAAATCAAAACCGCGCAGAATGATTTGCCGGTTGTAGCGCAGCATCTCCTGATCGCTGAGTTCCGCCATTACAGGCCTCCGAACAACGCGTTAAACGGTTCTACTTCCACCCATTCGCCCACGTCCACATTGCCGCGATCGCGTTCCAGCACGATAAAGCAGTTGCCGAGACTAAAGGAGCTAAATATATGTGAACCCTGATGTCCGGTGGTCGTCACTTCAAGTTCACCGTCGGCGTTGCGTTGCAGCACGCCGCGCTGGAAATCAAGACGTCCTGGCGTTTTTTTCAGGCGGGACGCTGTGCGTACGCGCTGGCGCGCGGGCAGGCCGCTGGCGGTGTTGCCGCTTAGTTTTGCCAGCAAAGGCTGTACCAGTTGATAGAAGGTCAGCGTCGCTGAAACCGGGTTGCCCGGCAGGCCGCAGAACCAGCTATTGCTGAGTTTACCGAACGCGAACGGTTTACCTGGTTTAATCGCCAGCTTCCAGAAGGCGATCTCCCCCAGCTCTTCAAGAATCGTTTTGGTGTAATCCGCTTCACCCACTGAAACACCGCCGGAACTGATCACTACATCCGCCTGGCTGTCGGCTTCAATAAATGCGGCGCGCAGGGCATGGGGATCGTCGCGGATAATCCCTAAGTTGATTACCTCGCAACCCAGCTGTTCTAACATCAGGTGTACGGCGAGACGGTTGGTGTCGTAGATTTGGCCGTCACCCAGCGGCTGACCGGGCAACTGGAGTTCATCACCGGTAGAAAAAAGCGCTACACGCACTTTACGAATCACCGGAACTTCGGCAATCCCCAGTGAAGCAATTACTGGCAGCTCTGCGGTAGTCAGGCGAGTTCCCGCCGGGAAAACAACCGCACCTGCAGAGATATCTTCACCGCGACGGCGAATATTTTGCCCGCTACGCACTTCAGCAGTAAAACGCACGCCATTGTCCGTTTGTTCAGTCTGCTCCTGCATCACCACCGCTTCGCAGCCTTCCGGCACCGGCGCACCGGTCATAATACGAATGCAGGTGCCCGCAGGCCATTCACCATGATACGGCTGACCGGCAAAGGATTTACCGGCAACGGGCAGCGGTTGCCCGGAGGCAATATCGGCTAAACGCACCGCGTAGCCGTCCATTGCGGAGTTATCAAACCCCGGAACATCAAGCGGCGAAACGACATCGCTCGCCAGAATACGACCAAAACACTGTACCAGTGGCAGCGTTTCCTGGGCGGTCAGTGGGGTGACGCGAGAAAGCATCTCATTAAGCGCGGTGTCGAGCGACATCAATCCGGTGGTAAATTCCATGAAAACACTCCTGCGGAGGCAAAATCGAATTTGCCTATTATGTCAGAAAAACGCCACAGACTGTATGCCACCTCGGGCGTAGCGTTGGCTCCTGCCTTTACATGCCATATCCATCTTTCTATATTCAAAAATTGAATGAGTAATTCATAAAAATTCTGATATTTATAGCAAAAGTGGCGAGCCACCCTTAATGGACGAATACTATGGGCAAAGCAGTCATTGCAATTCATGGTGGCGCAGGTGCAATTAGCCGCGCGCAGATGAGTCTGCAACAGGAATTACGCTACATTGAGGCGTTGTCTGCCATTGTTGAAACCGGGCAGAAAATGCTGGAAGCGGGCGAAAGTGCGCTGGATGTGGTGACGGAAGCGGTGCGTCTGCTGGAAGAGTGTCCACTGTTTAACGCCGGAATTGGCGCTGTCTTTACGCGTGATGAAACCCATGAACTGGACGCCTGTGTGATGGATGGTAACACCCTGAAAGCCGGTGCGGTGGCGGGCGTTAGTCATCTGCGTAATCCGGTTCTTGCCGCCCGGCTGGTGATGGAGCAAAGCCCGCATGTGATGATGATTGGCGAAGGGGCAGAAAATTTTGCGTTTGCTCGTGGCATGGAGCGCGTCTCGCCGGCGATTTTCTCCACGCCTTTGCGTTATGAACAACTACTGGCAGCGCGCAAGGAAGGGGCAACCGTCCTCGACCATAGCGGTGCGCCACTGGATGAAAAACAGAAAATGGGCACCGTGGGGGCCGTGGCGTTGGATTTAGACGGCAATTTGGCGGCAGCCACGTCCACAGGCGGAATGACCAATAAATTACCCGGACGAGTTGGCGATAGTCCCTTAGTGGGTGCCGGATGCTACGCCAATAACGCCAGTGTGGCGGTTTCTTGTACCGGCACGGGCGAAGTCTTCATCCGCGCGCTGGCGGCATATGACATCGCCGCGTTAATGGATTACGGCGGATTAAGTCTCGCGGAAGCCTGCGAGCGGGTAGTAATGGAAAAACTCCCTGCGCTTGGCGGTAGCGGTGGCTTAATCGCTATCGGCCATGAAGGGAATGTCGCGCTACCGTTTAACACCGAAGGAATGTATCGCGCCTGGGGCTACGCAGGCGATACGCCAACCACCGGTATCTACCGTGAAAAAGGGGACACCGTTGCCACACAGTGATGAACTTGATGCCGGTAATGTGCTGGCGGTTGAAAATCTGAATATTGCCTTTATGCAGGACCAGCAGAAAATAGCTGCGGTCCGCAATCTCTCTTTTAGTCTGCAACGCGGTGAGACGCTGGCAATTGTTGGCGAATCCGGCTCCGGTAAGTCAGTGACTGCGTTGGCATTGATGCGCCTGTTGGAACAGGCGGGCGGTTTAGTACAGTGCGATAAAATGCTGTTGCAGCGGCGCAGTCGCGAAGTGATTGAACTTAGCGAGCAGAGCGCTGCACAAATGCGCCATGTTCGCGGTGCGGATATGGCGATGATATTTCAGGAGCCGATGACATCGCTGAACCCGGTATTTACTGTGGGTGAACAGATTGCCGAATCAATTCGTCTGCATCAGAACGCCAGTCGTGAAGAAGCGATGGTCGAGGCGAAGCGGATGCTGGATCAGGTACGCATTCCTGAGGCACAAACCATTCTTTCACGTTATCCGCATCAACTCTCTGGCGGGATGCGCCAGCGAGTGATGATTGCGATGGCGCTGTCATGCCGCCCGGCGGTGCTGATTGCCGATGAGCCAACCACCGCGCTGGATGTCACTATTCAGGCGCAGATCCTGCAATTAATCAAAGTATTGCAAAAAGAGATGTCGATGGGCGTTATCTTTATCACGCACGATATGGGCGTGGTGGCAGAGATAGCCGATCGGGTACTGGTGATGTATCAGGGCGAGGCGGTGGAAACGGGTACCGTCGAACAGATTTTTCATGCACCGCAACATCCTTACACCCGTGCGCTGTTAGCTGCTGTTCCGCAACTTGGTGCGATGAAAGGGTTAGATTATCCCCGACGTTTCCCATTGATATCGCTTGAACATCCAGCGAAACAGGAACCCCCCATCGAGCAGAAAACGGTGGTGGATGGCGAACCTGTTTTACGAGTGCGTAATCTTGTCACCCGTTTCCCTTTGCGCAGCGGTTTGTTGAATCGCGTAACGCGGGAAGTGCATGCCGTTGAGAAAGTCAGTTTTGATCTCTGGCCTGGCGAAACGCTATCGCTGGTGGGCGAGTCTGGCAGCGGTAAATCCACTACCGGGCGGGCGTTGCTGCGCCTGGTCGAATCGCAGGGCGGCGAAATTATCTTTAACGGTCAGCGAATCGATACCTTGTCACCTGGCAAACTTCAGGCATTGCGCCGGGATATTCAGTTTATTTTTCAGGACCCTTACGCTTCGCTGGACCCACGTCAGACCATCGGTGATTCGATTATCGAACCGCTGTGTGTACACGGTTTATTGCCAGGTAAAGACGCGGCTGCACGCGTTGCGTGGTTGCTGGAGCGCGTGGGCCTGTTACCTGAACATGCCTGGCGTTACCCGCATGAGTTTTCCGGCGGTCAGCGCCAGCGCATCTGCATTGCTCGCGCGTTGGCATTGAATCCAAAAGTGATCATTGCCGACGAAGCCGTTTCGGCGCTGGATGTTTCTATTCGCGGGCAGATTATCAACTTGTTGCTCGATCTCCAGCGTGATTTCGGCATTGCGTATCTGTTTATCTCCCACGATATGGCCGTGGTAGAGCGGATTAGTCATCGTGTGGCGGTGATGTATCTCGGGCAAATTGTTGAAATTGGTCCACGGCGCGCGGTCTTCGAAAACCCGCAGCATCCTTATACGCGTAAATTACTGGCGGCAGTTCCGGTCGCTGAACCGTCCCGACAACGACCGCAGCGTGTACTGCTGTCGGACGATCTTCCCAGCAATATTCATCTGCGTGGCGAAGAGGTGGCAGCCGTCTCGTTGCAATGCGTCGGGCCGGGGCATTACGTCGCACAACCACAATCAGAATACGCATTCATGCGTAGATAACATTCAGGCGGAGAATAAAATGGCAAGAGCTGTACACCGTAGTGGGTTAGTGGCGCTGGGCATTGCGACAGCGTTGATGGCATCTTGTGCATTCGCTGCCAAAGATGTGGTGGTGGCGGTAGGATCGAATTTCACCACGCTCGATCCGTATGACGCGAATGACACGTTATCTCAGGCCGTAGCGAAATCGTTTTACCAGGGGCTGTTCGGTCTGGATAAAGAGATGAAACTGAAAAACGTGCTGGCGGAGAGTTATACCGTTTCCGATGACGGCATTACTTACACCGTGAAATTGCGGGAAGGAATTAAATTCCAGGATGGCACCGATTTCAACGCCGCGGCGGTGAAAGCGAATCTGGACCGGGCCAGCGATCCGGCGAATCATCTTAAACGCTATAACCTGTATAAGAATATTGCCAAAACGGAGGCGATCGATCCGACAACGGTAAAGATTACCCTCAAACAGCCGTTCTCAGCGTTTATTAATATTCTTGTCCATCCGGCGACCGCGATGATTTCACCGGCAGCGCTGGAAAAATATGGCAAGGAGATTGGTTTTCATCCGGTGGGAACCGGACCGTATGAACTGGATACCTGGAATCAGACCGATTTTGTGAAGGTGAAAAAATTCGCGGGTTACTGGCAGCCAGGATTGCCCAAACTGGACAGCATAACCTGGCGTCCGGTGGCGGATAACAACACCCGCGCGGCAATGCTGCAAACCGGTGAAGCGCAGTTTGCTTTCCCCATTCCCTACGAGCAGGCCGCACTGCTGGAGAAAAACAAAAATATCGAGTTGATGGCCAGTCCGTCAATTATGCAGCGTTATATCAGTATGAACGTGACGCAAAAGCCGTTCGATAACCCGAAGGTCCGTGAGGCGCTGAATTACGCCATTAACCGTCCGGCGCTGGTGAAAGTTGCCTTTGCGGGCTATGCAACGCCAGCTACTGGTGTGGTACCGCCAAGTATCGCCTACGCGCAAAGTTATAAACCGTGGCCTTACGATCCAGTGAAAGCGCGCGAATTACTGAAAGAGGCGGGATATCCCAACGGTTTCAGTACCACGCTGTGGTCGTCACATAACCACAGCACCGCGCAGAAAGTGCTGCAATTTACCCAGCAGCAGTTAGCGCAGGTCGGGATTAAAGCCCAGGTGACCGCGATGGATGCCGGACAGCGGGCGGCAGAAGTTGAAGGTAAAGGGCAAAAAGAGAGCGGCGTGCGGATGTTCTACACTGGCTGGTCGGCTTCAACCGGCGAAGCGGACTGGGCGCTATCGCCACTGTTCGCCTCGCAAAACTGGCCACCGACGCTGTTTAATACCGCATTTTACAGCAATAAACAGGTGGACGACTTCCTGGCTCAGGCACTGAAAACTAATGATCCGGCGGAAAAGACCCGCTTGTATAAGGCGGCGCAGGATATCATCTGGCAAGAGTCGCCGTGGATCCCGCTGGTGGTAGAAAAACTGGTGTCGGCACACAGTAAAAACCTGACCGGTTTTTGGATCATGCCAGACACGGCTTCAGCTTTGAAGACGCGGATTTGCAATAAGCAACGCAGGGAGTGGAATGCTTAATTACGTTATCAAACGCTTACTGGGGTTGATTCCGACGCTGTTTATCGTCTCGGTGCTGGTGTTTTTATTTGTGCATATGCTGCCCGGCGATCCGGCGCGATTGATTGCCGGGCCCGAAGCTGATGCGCAGGTTATAGAACTGGTGCGTCAGCAGCTGGGGTTGGATCAGCCGCTGTATCACCAGTTCTGGCACTATATCAGCAATGCTGTGCAGGGGGATTTTGGCCTGTCGATGGTGTCGCGTCGTCCGGTTGCCGATGAGATTGCCAGCCGCTTTATGCCAACGCTGTGGCTGACCATAACCAGTATGGTCTGGGCGGTGATATTTGGTATGGCGGCGGGAATTATCGCCGCCGTCTGGCGTAATCGTTGGCCGGATCGATTGAGTATGACCATTGCGGTGTCGGGGATCTCGTTTCCGGCATTTGCGCTGGGGATGCTTTTAATTCAGGTATTCTCCGTTGAACTGGGCTGGCTGCCTACCGTGGGAGCAGACAGTTGGCAGCACTACATTTTATCCTCCCTGACGCTCGGCGCGGCAGTGGCAGCCGTGATGGCGCGCTTTACCCGCGCGTCGTTTGTCGATGTTTTAAGCGAAGATTATATGCGTACCGCGAGGGCGAAAGGGGTGAGCGAAACCTGGGTTGTCCTCAAACACGGGCTACGTAACGCGATGATCCCGGTAGTGACCATGATGGGCTTACAGTTTGGCTTTTTGCTCGGTGGTTCTATCGTGGTGGAGAAAGTTTTCAACTGGCCCGGACTTGGACGCTTACTCGTTGACTCCGTAGAAATGCGCGATTACCCGGTGATTCAGGCGGAAATTCTGCTTTTCTCGCTGGAATTTATTCTTATCAACTTAGTGGTGGATGTGCTTTACGCCGCCATTAACCCGGCTATCAGGTACAAGTAAGGATGCGACTATTTAACTGGCGACGTCAGGCGGTGTTAAACGCCATGCCACTGGTCAAACCTGACCAGGTGCGTACACCGTGGCATGAATTCTGGCGACGATTTCGCCGTCAGCATATGGCGATGACCGCCGCATTATTCGTTATTTTATTGATTGTGGTGGCCATTTTTGCACGCTGGATCGCTCCCTATGACGCCGAAAATTATTTTGATTATGACAATCTGAATAACGGACCTTCTTTGCAGCACTGGTTTGGCGTCGATTCACTGGGGCGCGACATTTTCAGCCGTGTCCTGGTTGGTGCGCAAATCTCGCTGGCGGCGGGCGTGTTTGCCGTGTTTATCGGTGCGGCGATCGGGACGTTGCTGGGCTTGTTGGCTGGATATTATGAAGGCTGGTGGGATCGGCTGATCATGCGCATTTGCGATGTGCTGTTTGCCTTCCCGGGTATTTTACTGGCGATCGCTGTTGTTGCGGTGTTGGGAAGCGGCATTGCTAACGTGATTATCGCAGTCGCCATTTTTTCCATCCCCGCGTTTGCCCGACTGGTGCGCGGCAACACGCTGGTGTTGAAACAGCAAACCTTTATTGAGTCAGCACGCAGTATTGGTGCCAGCGATATGACCATTTTATTGCGTCATATCTTGCCTGGGACCGTCTCGTCTATCGTGGTGTTTTTCACCATGCGCATTGGCACCTCGATTATCTCTGCCGCCAGCCTGTCATTTCTCGGCCTCGGTGCGCAGCCGCCGACACCAGAGTGGGGAGCAATGCTCAATGAGGCACGAGCGGATATGGTTATCGCGCCGCATGTCGCTGTTTTTCCGGCCCTGGCTATTTTTCTGACCGTACTGGCGTTCAATTTGTTGGGCGATGGTTTACGCGATGCGCTGGATCCGAAAATTAAAGGATAGTTACGTTTGAATATTGCTTGAAAGGGTAATCACCTCACAGGAAATTATTGCCCTAAGCAAGTGTTGTAACTTTCTGCTGATTTTGTAGAATCGGGTAATTTGGTTAAAAAGCCGCAGCAAGGGACTATTTTTGCAGCGGCACAGCGTTCAGATAGTTATTTTGTTAAATGTATTAACATGCTGAGTTTATACGAAAAGATAAAGATAAGGCTGATAATTTTATTTTTATTGGCAGCACTGTCATTTATTGGTCTTTTTTTCATCATTAACTATCAACTGGTATCGGAACGCGCGGTAAAACGTGCCGATAGCCGCTTTGAACTTATTCAGAAAAACGTTGGCTATTTCTTTAAAGATATTGAACGTTCGGCCCTGACATTAAAGGACTCACTGTATTTATTAAAAAATACAGAGGAGATTCAACGCGCCGTGATTCTGAAAATGGAAATGATGCCATTTTTAGACTCGGTGGGACTGGTACTTGATGATAATAAATATTATCTCTTTTCACGGAGGGCGAATGATAAAATCGTTGTTTATCATCAGGAACAAGTAAATGGACCGCTTGTCGACGAGTCAGGGCGGGTTATTTTTGCCGATTTTAACCCATCGAAACGACCGTGGTCGGTGGCTTCAGATGACTCTAACAACAGCTGGAATCCGGCATACAATTGCTTTGATCGTCCGGGTAAAAAATGTATCTCTTTTACGCTACGTATCAACGGCAAAGATCACGATTTGTTAGCGGTAGATAAAATTCATGTCGATTTAAACTGGCGGTATTTGAACGAGTATCTTGATCAAATCAGCGCTAATGATGAAGTTCTATTTTTGAAACAAGGTCATGAGATCATTGCCAAGAATCAACTCGCTCGTGAAAAACTGATTATTTATAATAGCGAAGGTAATTATAATATTATTGATTCTGTCGATACGGAGTATATTGCAAAGACATCAGCAGGTAATGCTGCCAACTTACTGATTTAGTGTATGATGGTGATTTTAAGGTGCTTGCGTGGCTTCCATTTCCATCAGATGTCCTTCCTGCTCCGCTACTGAAGGCGTGGTGCGTAACGGCAAAAGCACTGCCGGACATCAGCGCTATCTCTGCTCTCATTACCGTAAAACATGGCAACTACAGTTCACTTACACCGCCTCTCAGCCCGGTACGCACCAGAAA
>NZ_MIIV01000287.1:0-1227 GCF_001743015.1 Shigella sp. FC1567 | reverse complement strand
TGACAACGGCACCTGATACAGCCCTGTGGCCTCCAGATTATCCAGATAGAGATTCTGACCGTGACGCCACCAGTCATCCCCGCGATGAAAATCCGGCATCTCAATCCCCGCCAGATGATAAGCATCCCGGAACAGCGTGTAACAGTCCGTCACCCCGTGCTCAAAGCGCCGCCCGGTGAGATGCGGCACACAGCGGAACTTGTGAATCGCCCCCCGGCAGACCAGCCACCACGGCAAATCACTCTGCACCTGCAGCCGCCGGTCAGCCTCACTCAGCCAGGGCAGACCACCGGGATGACTGTGGACCAGTGCCACAATCTCACCCTGCATCTCTGCCTGCAGCCAGTCCTCCGGAGCCATCCGGAAATAATCCTCCGGCTCACCGGAAATATTCACGCAGGGAAAATATCTTTCCCCCTCCGGCGCTCTCACCACGAAGCCGCACGACTCCGCTGGCGCACATCGCCGGGCGTGCGCCAGAATCGCTGATTCTGTCTCTGTCATGGGATTACTGCGAAAGTTTGTTAATGGAAAGGAAGCCGCCAAAGTTGCCGACGTTATTGCGAAACTTACAGCCGCTCAGGCATTTGCTGCATTTATCCTTCGTGATATCGGACGTCGGCTGGTCATATTCATCCGCGACTGCCGGACCGTGATAACCGCACTCATCACCGCGATAGGTCCAGGTGCAGGTGTTGGCCAGCATGATACGTCCCGGAAAAACAGCGCCATCCGTTTCCGTCGGCGTGGACAGTACAAAGGAGGCACTCACCGCGCTCAGTTCGCTGCACTGCTCGATGCGCCAGCGGCTGATCACCTCCTGCTCCGGATCGGCGTCACTGTTTCCGTTGACGAAGTTCACCGCATCCAGAAAACGGGCGTAAACCTTACGCCGGACCACCGTTCCGCCGACCAGACTCTGCAGATCTTCCGCCATCCCGGCGACCATACCGTACAGGTTAGAAACCGTCAGCGTGGGGCGCGTACTGGTGCCTTTGCCATTCAGTTCAAAACCACTCCCCTGAATGGGATACGGCTGATACTGTCGCCCCTGCCAGGTGACCGGCTCACCTTTTTCGTTCTGCTCATTACAGAAAAAATAACGTTCTCCACCGACCTCTGTCAGATCGATTTCCCAGAGCACCACGCTGGCCGACTGCTCCGCACGGGTGCATTCATTCAGTGTTTCCTGCCGGATATCCTGCATCAGTTCACCACCTGTTCAAA
>NZ_MIIV01000286.1:0-1228 GCF_001743015.1 Shigella sp. FC1567 | reverse complement strand
TTCAAACACAAAAGATTCCGAAGAAGGCTTAACACATATACTCTCAGAGCATTTCGAGAATGTTAAAACCAAGGTTCAAGGTACTGTAGTAATGTTTTCTGCTTCAGGGAAAAAATAGCATCCAACCGCAGCACGTTCTTGCTTAAGACGTGCTACGGTTTCCTTTACGATTTGGGGTTGCGACTTTACCTCTATTGATAATGCATTCCGGCAGAACATTCAAATATGAATGTACGATATTTAACTAACCGAAAAACAAAATATAGCACAGGCGAGACATTTACCATCTAAGAAAATAGTATCGTTTTTTTACAGTTAAATCAACATCACTTCCTTAAAATGAAAACAATAAATTTCAATCCTGAAACATTTTATTTTAGCTTATTATTTCCCAGTATCACATTTTATCAGGATATCCTTCTGCGAGGTTATTATGCTTCCTGTAAATAATCCCCCCCTATCCACTGGAAACGTCTCTTTTTACAGAACTACATCAATCGACAATGTTCACAATAATTATCTCTCCGAATGGGTTGAATGGACTAAAAACAGCATTTCCGGAGAAAACAGGGAAACTGCTTTTACCCGGCTCCAATTATGTCTGGAAAACAGTGAAACATCGTTGGACTTATCTTGTTTAGGTCTCAGATCTCTACCACGATTGCCTGACAATCTTGATGAAATTAATGTAAGCAATAACCAACTATCAATGCTCCCCGAGCTACCAAGGGCATTGAAAGAACTGAATGCAAGCAGTAATCAATTATCTGCACTTCCTGAATTACCAGTGTCGCTGGAATATATAAATGTGAGTGATAACCATTTGTTCGCACTTCCTGAATTACCTGCGTCACTAGAATATATTAACGTAAGTGACAATCACCTGTCTGTACTTCCGAGGTTACCAATGTCATTGGAATTACTTGATGCAGCCAGAAATGCTTTGGAAGTAATACCAGATTTTCCAGAAAGAGATGATCATATTATAAGAATATTCTGGCTTAATCAGAACCGGATCACGGCAATTCCGGAAAGCATACTTGGCCTCAGTTCTGATAGCGTTGTCAATCTTAGAGAAAATCAACTATCTCCCAGAATAATGCAAACTTTGTTACAACAAACCGCCCAACCGGACTACCACGGCCCGCAGATTTACTTCTCCATGAGTGACGGACAACAGAATACACTCCATCGCCCCCTGGCTGATGCCGTGACAGCATGGTTCCCG
>NZ_MIIV01000285.1:0-1238 GCF_001743015.1 Shigella sp. FC1567 | reverse complement strand
CTGCCGGAATGGCCTTCCAACCGTGTTGACGAACTCCTGCCATGGAACGTAGCACTCACCAATAAATAAGCGTCAATACGGTGCTCCGTTGACGCTTACTATCGTATTGATTGATCTGCATCAAATTAACGTAAAAGCAACTTCAGATAATACAAATCAGCAACACTGAATATGGGGAAACATTATGTCATCAAAGAACAGAACCCGCAGAACAACAACCCGCAACATCCGATTTCCAAACCAGATGATTGAACAAATTAACATCGCTCTTGATCTGAAAGGTTCAGGAAACTTTTCAGCGTGGGTTATTGAAGCCTGCAGGAGAAGGCTGGCAACAGATGCAACGCATCTGCGCCCGGCCAGCATGAAAAATAACGAGAAATGAACGTTCGGTTACAGGAGCAGGTACCCACTGTCCTCCAACAATATTTCATCTTCATATCCGACGGAACAAGACTTACCCTGCCGGGATGTACAGAATAACAACAGAGTGATAATTAATTTCTGATGAAATAATCAGGGTGCAGAAGGACTAAAGATAAACGTTTTCTTCACGCCTTTACACGGCCTGTCCTTCTCAAATCGCCATTTTGCCATCGCCTTTACAACCTGCTCATCAAACAAATGGTGCGGCTCTGAACGGATAAACTCAATTCGGGTGACAGTACCATCAGCACCAATATCAAACTTCACATCAACCCGTCCCTTTATATAATTTGCCGCTGCATAGGCCGGATATTGTGGTAATGCCTTAACCAACTGTCGGGGCATATCTGTTTTATGTTGCGTACAGCCCATAACCAGAGAAGGCAACAAAATAATTAACGGAAGGTTTCTTTTCATTTTCATTCCCGGCACAGATAAGAATAAGTCTTATTCTAACAATGCCACCCTGTCGGTCTGAGGTGTACTGGCAATAGCGGACACTACCATTTGTTCTTTTTTTAAGCAGGCATCTGATGATATTTTTCCCTGAAGGCTGCCGGGGAGATATTCCCCAGACGAGAGTGACGACGCTGACGATTGTAGAAAATCTCAATGTATTCCCGTATTACTGAGATGGCTTCATCCCGGTTATTAAAACGATAGTGGCTCAGGCTCTCATTTTTCAGCGTTCCCCAGAAGCTTTCCATCGGAGCGTTGTCGTAACAGTGACCTTTACGCGACATTGATGTTTTCAGACCAGACTGCTCCTGTATGACCCGGTAATCGTATGCGCAGTACTGTGAACCTCGATC
>NZ_MIIV01000284.1:0-1244 GCF_001743015.1 Shigella sp. FC1567 | reverse complement strand
GCCATTCCACGGCGGGCAGGCTGTCCGGTATACAGCGGTTCGCCAGTCCCTGCGCGTTGTACGCATGTCTGGTCTCATGCTGCCAGAGCAGTGCTTCCGGCTGCGGGTGATGCACCGTCTGGCGCTCACCGGTCAGCCGGCCTTTCTCATCATACCTGTAATGCACCGTCACCCGGTGCCCTTCGCTGAGATGGCTGATGTCTGTCAGCCAGCCACGTTTGTCATACTGCCACTGCTCTGCGGTTTCGCCATTCACGGTGCGGTGCGTGAGGCGGTCTGCTTCGTCATAGTGCCAGTGGGTGACCAGCCCCTCATCCTCGCTGCGGATAAGTTTGCCGGTCAGGTCGTGGTGATAACGCTGTGTGCGGCCGTCAAAGCCGGTTTCCTGTATCAGCCGGTCGAGTACATCGTAACGGAAGGTGGTGTGGCTGCCGTTTTCACTGGTCAGGCGGATGACCCGTCCTGCAGCATCGTATTCCATACTGCGCGTCAGCTCGCCCTGCGTGGTACGGATGGCCTTTCCCCACGCATCGTACTGTGTCCCGTTTCTGCTGCCGTCCGGGGCAATGACGGCGGTCAGGTCACCGGCGGCGTTGTATTCATACCGCGTTTCATGGCCCTGCGTGTCTTTCACGGCAATTAACTGTCCACGGCTGTCGTATGCGCGGTACTGACTCAGCCCTTCCTCGCGGTGCACCGCCGTCATCTGCCCGAAGCGGTCATGGTCATAACGGGTTACATAACCGGAACAGTCGGTGAAGCTCAGCAACTGACCGTAACGGCTCCACGTCATGGTTTTCCGGCTACCGGTGGCATCTTCCGTTGCGCAGGGTAAGTCACTGTGTGGATTATCATAACGGTAGCGGATGATATCGCCGTCAGGGGCAGTTTCCTGAATCAGACGGCCCCATTCATCATATTCCCGGCGTATTTCCAGCCCGTCAGGCCCGGTGGCTGACGTTAACTGGCTGTGGTGGTTATAGTAAAACGCCGATGCCCTGCCATCCGGCGTGGTGATGCGCGTGATGAGGCCCGTCACCACATCCGGGCTGTATTCTGTTGTCCGGCCTGCGGCATCCGTCTGTGTCCTGAGCCTGCCCACGGCGTCAAACTGACTCTGCGTGACGCTGCCGTCCGCGTGTTCCTTTTTCACCACCCGCTTCAGCCCGGCTTCACCCTGCGTGTGCAGCACTTCACGGCGGTTCAGGCTGTCGGTGATGGTGATGCGGTCCTTCTCATACTGA
>NZ_MIIV01000283.1:0-1262 GCF_001743015.1 Shigella sp. FC1567 | reverse complement strand
GCCGTCCGGACGCTGGAACGGATGCAACAAGGAAAGCCTGCGGGCGTATTTCCCCGCCACAGAGCGCATTCTGTTCGCGGAACATTATCAGGGGCCGTACCGCCCGAAAGATGATGGCTATGAGGCGAAGGGCAGTGCACTGAAACAGCATGTGATGGCCCCGCTGATTTCTTACTTTCGTGATGCGCGAGCTGCCCTGGGGATAACGGCAAAACAGATTGCAGATGCCACAGGAAAGAAAAACATGGTGTCGCACTGGTTCAGTGCCAGTCAGTGGCAGTTGCCGAATGAAAGCGATTATCTGAAATTACAGGCGCTGTTTGCCCGGGTGGCAGAAGAGAAGCATCGGCGTGGTGAACTGGAAAAGCTCCACCACCAGCTGGTGGATACGTATACCTCACTGAACCGGCAGTATGCGGAGCTGCTGAGTGAATATAAACATCTGCGGCGGTATTTTGGCGTGACGGTGCAGGTGCCGTATACCGATGTGTGGACGCATAAACCGGTGCAGTTCTATCCCGGGAAACATCCGTGCGAAAAACCGGCAGAAATGCTGCAGCAGATAATCAGCGCTAGCAGTCGTCCGGGTGACCTGATTGCAGATTTTTTCATGGGGTCGGGTTCGACAGTGAAAGCGGCACTGGCGCTCGGGCGTCGTGCAATTGGCGTTGAGCTGGAGACTGAACGTTTTGAGCAGACGGTTCGGGAAGTACAGGATTTAGTCAGCCAGAACGGATGATATTGAAGAATTAATTACGCGTCGTTATTATGCGGCTCCCGGCCCTTTAGCTCAGTGGTGAGAGCGAGCGACTCATAATCGCCAGGTCGCTGGTTCAAATCCAGCAAGGGCCACCATCACATACCGCCATTAGCTCATCAGGAAAGAGCGCCAGCCTTCGAAGCTGGCTGCGCGGGGTTCAAGTCCCCGATGGCGGTCCATTATCTGCATCATGCGTTGTTAGCTCAGCCGGACAGAGCAATTGCCTTCTAAGCAATCGGTCACTGGTTCGAATCCAGTACAACGCGCCACACTTATTTTCCCTGGCTCGCTTTTGCGGGCTTTTTTTTTAAATGTCTCACAATTCAGACGGTTGACTGTTGTCTGGTTTGCGGGGAGTTTGTTAAAAGAAACTGGCATGGTGAATCCCCCTGTGCGGAGGGGCAATCAGCGAGTAGGTATATGGGATAATCGCGGATTCAGGTGCTGGTACTGAATTCACCGGGAGGCACCCGGCACCATGCAATGGCACATAGCGCCACTC
>NZ_MIIV01000282.1:0-1264 GCF_001743015.1 Shigella sp. FC1567 | reverse complement strand
AGTGCGCTGGGTTATCGCTCGCCACGGGAATATCTGCGGCAGCGGGCTTGTAATGGGTTAAGTGATAACAGATGTCTGGAAATATAGGGGCAAATCCAAACATAAAATGCGAATTATTTAGTACAAAAAGTGAACTTCTGATGATCTTTCCCTGTGCGGGTTATCCTCACTCAGCAGGTTGCCCCATTCGTCATACTCTACACGCCATCCGGTTCGGCCGTCACTGCGTATCAGCGCCAGCGGCAGTCCCCGGTGGTCGCAGTGGTACAGGTGAATTTTACGCAGCGGCGTGTATTCCGGCTCCATCTGGTTTTTCATCATGATAATGGTGGCTGTGGCTGCCGCCGTCACGGATGCGCTGCTCGTCTTTTTCCGTCAGCTAGCCCCGTTCGTTGTACTGCCAGCACTCGGCATCTTCATCATTCACGGTACGGTGCGTCAGGCGGTCGGCTTCATCGTAATGCCAGAACGTGACCAAGCTTTGATGTCGCTCACTGTGATCTAGTACACGCTACACCCTCCGTCAGGGTGCGAACCACGCCCACGATTTCTGCTTGGTTCTGTCTTACTGTGATTTACATTTATTTTTAGAGTTCTGTACATTTTTAATAAGCAATGATTCATTCAGATACTGTCCCCAATATATATTTAACGCCTTTTCAGTATTTGGATCATTATATTCATTACATAAATATTGGAATGTAAAAGAAATAGCCACCCTTTTATTACGACTAAAGCAATCAAGATTTTTTGCTATCCATGTAGTGCTGGGGATACCATTCCTAACAGGAGGAGTGAGCATATTTAAAATAGTATCCACTAAAGCATCAGCTTCGTAATAATTTTCAATAAAAAGTTTTAAATAGGCTGCAATATAATATGAGAATGCTGGTTTAGTGAGACACATGACAGCATCGGTAATGACTCCAACTTACTGATAGTGTTTTATGTTCAGATAATGCCCGATGACCTTGTCATGCAGCTCCACCGATTTTGAGAACGACAGTGACTTCCGTCCCAGCCTTGCCAGATGTTGTCTCAGATTCAGATTATGTCGCTCAATGCGCTGAGTGTAACGCTTGCTGATAACGTGCAGCTTTCCCTTCAGGCGTGATTCATACAGCGGCCAGCCATCCGTCATCCATACCACGACCTCAAAGGCCGGCAGCAGGCTCAGAAGACGCTCCAGTGTGGCCAGAGTGCGTTCACCGAAGACGTGCGCCACAACCGTCCTCCGTATCCTGTCATACGCGTAAAACAGCCA
>NZ_MIIV01000281.1:0-1269 GCF_001743015.1 Shigella sp. FC1567 | reverse complement strand
CGTTACACTCAGCGCATTGAGCGACATAATCTGAATCTGAGACAACATCTGGCAAGGCTGGGACGGAAGTCACTGTCGTTCTCAAAATCGGTGGAGCTGCATGACAAGGTCATCGGGCATTATCTGAACATAAAACACTATCAGTAAGTTGGAGTCATTACCCTCACGCCATAACGGACTATATCGTTGGATATTACAGCGCACTAAGACCGCACGAATATAACGGTGGGTTACCCCCAAACGAATCGGAAAATCGATACTGGAAAAACTCTAACTCGGTGGCCAGTTTTTGTTGACCACTTCAGCCAGAGTTCTACAACAGCATCAGACGCTTTCATATACTGGCCATTATTCCAGCGATTGAAACCCAGACGTGCCAGGTAGTTCTGAATATCCTCTTTTTGGCCGATGTCTATTTGATGTGCGTGCCAGCGATGCCTTGTATGAATCTCTTTTTCTGCCGTCTCAGTCAATGTACAGCATGACTCCAACGGTAATGGCGTTAAATCCAATACCGGCATTACAGATTTTTTCTTTTTCGAAAGCCAGGGCGGTGAGACTAATACGGCAGGCAGTAGATCGGCGCAGGCATGGTTTGAGGGCTGTGTCAGTTGTTGCTGGTATGATTTCAGTACGGCAACTGCGGGTGTCGAGAGCCAGGGAAGGACCTGTTCTGCCAGTGCTGGTTGTGAGATAAGCATTGTCATTAGCATAATGCGCCAACTGTTCTCTTCTTTTTGCCCAAGAAGTTCCGTCAGTGCCGCCATTGCTGCATGTGGGAACGCAGCAATGGCTTTCGTCATCCGATCGTGACAGCGTTTAGTTTGCCCGGCTACACGTATAAGCAGTGTCAATGCGAACGGATGATTGATATGACGCAACACATTGAGGTAGCCTGAGTTTAACGGACACTCCTTCCTGAAATAGAATGGCATCAGAAGGAGCTAATAATGAGCAGAAAAAACCAACGTTACTCTAAAGAGTTCAAAGCCGAAGCTGTCAGAACGGTTCTTGAAAATCAACTTTCGATCAGTGAAGGCGCTTCCCGATTATCCCTTCCTGAAGGCACTTTAGGACAATGGGTTACCGCCGCCAGAAAAGGGCTCGGTACTCCTGGTTCCCGCACGGTGGCTGAACTGGAATCTGAAATTCTGCAACTGCGTAAGGCGTTAAATGAAGCTCGCCTTGAGCGAGATATATTAAAAAAAGCAACAGCGTATTTTGCACAGGAGTCGCTGAAAAATACGCGTTAATCGAACAATGGCGACA
>NZ_MIIV01000280.1:0-1279 GCF_001743015.1 Shigella sp. FC1567 | reverse complement strand
ACGCCGTCTGCGTTTCTCCGGCCCTAAGACATCAATCATCTGTACTCCAATGACTAGTCTAAAAACTAGTATTAAGACTATCACTTATTTAAGTGATACTGGTTGTCTGGAGATTCAGGGGGCCAGTCTAGGCAGGTGGCTTTGAAACAAATGCCAGCACTTCGCTTTTCTCGTCTGCACTGAGCATTTCCAGCGCCGTCAGCGCACTGATGCCGCCTACTTCACGGCTGAGGTCGCGCTCGCCAAGACCAATCGCGTGAGTAATTCCCTCCCCTGCCTGCGCAATCTGCGAACACAGTTCCTGAATCCCGGTACCGGAAGCGCCAATGACGCCAATGTTGCCTTCCGGCATCACGTTAGCAAAAGCCAGCGGCGTGCCGGCAATCATCGACGTACCGCAGTCCGGCCCCATCACCAGCAAGCCTTTTTCTCGCGCGCGGGTTTTAAGTTGGATTTCATCTTCCAGCGTGACGTTATCGGAGAACATCATCACGTTGAGGTTGCGCTCCAGCGCCTGATTCGCCAGCTCCGCCGCATACTCGCCAGCCACTGAAATCAGCGCCAGATTGGCATCGGATAATTTCTGACAGGCACTGTCCCAGCGACGCACCTGCGTCAAGGACTGGCTGCTGCCTGCCCCCTGCGCCAGTTGTTTTAGCGCCTCTTCAAGCTGCTGCATAATCGCCTGCGCGATCCCCGCATCCGCCGCTTCGCTACGAATTGCCACGCAAATATCGTTCGGCGTGGCGTTATTAAAATCGTCATGCCAGAAACCTGTGGTATCTAATAACGCTTTATTGGCGGGCGTACCCATCATTACGGAAACATCATCAACATTTTCTGATTCGCTGAGTTTTCGTGAAATAATCATTAAACTGACCGAATCCTGAAAACACCCTTTTTTAATAAAGGCGTGGATCATAACAACTCCGGTAATGACTCCAACTTACTGATAGTGTTTTATGTTCAGATAATGCCCGATGACCTTGTCATGCAGTTCCACCGATTTTGAGAACGACAGTGACTTCCGTCCCAGCCTTGCCAGATGTTGTCTCAGATTCAGATTATGTCGCTCAATGCGCTGAGTGTAACGCTTGCTGATAACGTGCAGCTTTCCCTTCAGGCGTGATTCATACAGCGGCCAGCCATCCGTCATCCATACCACGACCTCAAAGGCCGACAGCAGGCTCAGAAGACGCTCCAGTGTGGCCAGAGTGCGTTCACCGAAGACGTGCGCCACAACCGTCCTCCGTATCCTGTCATACGCGTAAAACAGCCA
>NZ_MIIV01000279.1:0-1306 GCF_001743015.1 Shigella sp. FC1567 | reverse complement strand
ACTCTTGTACCGGGCTACGTCGCCTTCAGGGAACTGGTTATTCTCATTTTTTATTTGTGACATTGTGGTTGTTGTGCGACAGACATTGCTATTCGGCCCATATCCCAGATAAAACCCGCCAGCTCACGTGCAACAGCAACAATTGTAATATTGACATTCTTTCCTTTGGCCTGAAGTTTTCGATACCTCTTACAAAGCCTGAGTTGAGCATCCCATGCTCTGTCAATGACGGGGCGGGGTAAATTTTCCTGCTTTTTTGTATTGCCGGACTGATGCGTGCCGGATGACGGTAACTCCACGCTGCCTCGACCAATAGCTTTCTGGCATAGCTGTTTCCGGCTTTGGTAATGCTGCCCTGATGTCTGCTTCCACCCGATGAATATTCTGATGGCGTGATACCAAACCATGACATCAGTTGTCGTGGATGTTCAAAACGGGTCAGATCACCCAGTTCAGAAATTAATCCAACCGCAGTAATAAACTGAATCCCTCGCATGGCTTGCAGCGCCTCTACTACCGGATACAGCCTCCATTCGGTAACGGCCTCCTTCAGGGCGGATTCCAGCCGTTCACATTGTGCCTGCCGGTCTTCTATTGTACGACGGTGTTCGTCAAAAGCTAATTGTCGCCAGGGACTTTCGAATGAGTATTTGCTGAGCCAGCGTCGGTGTGCAGGGCCCCAATCTGCTCGCCCGACATAATGGACCCCATGAACCAGAAGAAACGATTTCAGACGTTGCCTTGCATGCCGTAAATCATCGCGGGCAGATGCCCATGCCCGGGCCAAATCCCGGAATGCCTCATCTTCAATGCCGGGTACGTAGACAGCAGAAAGATCTCCTGCACGCAGTGAACGCACAAGTCTGATGGCATCACGGCGATCGGTTTTAACCCGCTCCCCCGGTTTTTTCGGGATAAGTGAGGGGGCGCAGACCATGCAGTCAAAACCGGATTTCACCAGCCGACGATAAAGTCCATAACCACAGGGCCCCGCTTCATAAACGATACTGACCTGCGATGACTTTGACCTGAGACGTTTACAAAGATTCTGAATATCAGTAGGTGATGTGCCAATTTTACCCATCAGTTCAACAGGTTCTGAATTGATAGCATAAGCGACAGTAATCGATTCTTTGTGAACATCTAACCCGACGTACAATGTGTTATTGTTGTTCATGCTGGCCTCCGTGGTGGAAATACCGGGGTGTAGCAACAGCTCACCCATGCGGCTCTGACAACGATGTTAACCCGCGTTAAATATCCCACGTTGGCCAGCATCTGTCTCACGGAAAGTCATACTGCCTTA
>NZ_MIIV01000278.1:0-1308 GCF_001743015.1 Shigella sp. FC1567 | reverse complement strand
AATAAGGTGCAGGCACTCTTCCGAACGACGAAAAATCAGGCCAAAAGCTTCGTTGAAAATCCTCAGCGCATTAACACCACGGATTTTCAGCTCTCCGGTTATTTTATCGCCTTCCCGATGAACATAGCGTTGATCTGACTGCTCTTTACTGTAAACCTGAAGATTATCCCGTACCGTCCCTTTATTCTGAAGGTCTGACAGATTGTTCTTCTGCCGCAGGAATATCCTTTTCGGATCCTCAAGAAGATTTACCCAGCCCGCACTGTCGGAGCCTTCAGGATCGGTCAGGTTATCGTCTGTGGTATTCAGCCAGACCGCTGTTGTTGCGACTCCGGCGAGAATGGCTCCTTTTGCATATCCACCAATGGCCCCCGCAAAACCGGCATTATACGTGTACAAACCGCCAGCCTGGGCGAACCGTATTGCTGCGGTAATATCGTACATCAGACCGTTAAAATCCTTGCCGTGTGGCGGTATACCTCCCGCTGAGACCGCTGTCATGGTCACCGGAGGAAAACCTGAATCATACGCAGCATTACCGCTCTCTCTGGTCTGCTGTGTCGCCTTGTCCGGGATACGGTTTTTATCTCCGGTACTCGCAAAGGGGACCGCCAGCTGGCGGGGTTTATCACTGGCCTTCATTACGGGACTCCTTTAAAACTACTGAAACATAAACACCCGGCGGGGACGGCAGTGCACCCGACGACTGGATAATCGCCAGTTCTGCCAACGAGAGCGCGGACTCAAAGATGTAACTCATCCTCAGCCCACCATTATTCAGAACATAAGCTCGCCGTTTTTTTCCGAACATAAATCTCAGCATCCGGTTAATATCCGGAACGGAACAGTCAGTAATGTTCGACATGGCTTTCATCAGTATCAGCCGCCGGTATACAGCATCAGACAGGTCAACAGTCCGGGTATCCGATTTTCCGTTGTAAAACGGTGCCTGATTAGACTGGCCCCCTGAATCTCCAGACAACCAGTATCACTTAAATAAGTGATAGTCTTAATACTAGTTTTTAGACTAGTCATTGGAGTACAGATGATTGATGTCTTAGGGCCGGAGAAACGCAGACGGCGTACCACACAGGAAAAGATCGCAATTGTTCAGCAGAGCTTTGAACCGGGGATGACGGTCTCCCTCGTTGCCCGGCAACATGGTGTAGCAGCCAGCCAGTTATTTCTCTGGCGTAAGCAATACCAGGAAGGAAGTCTTACTGCTGTGGCCGCCGGAGAACAGGTTGTTCCTGCCTCTGAACTTGCTGCCGCCATGAAGCAGATTAAAGAACTCCAGCGCCTGCTCGG
>NZ_MIIV01000277.1:0-28935 GCF_001743015.1 Shigella sp. FC1567 | reverse complement strand
GCTTATAATCTGGTGAGATATCAGATGATTAAAATGGCGGAACATCTGAAAGGTTACTGGCCGAATCAACTGAGTTTCTCAGAATCATGCGGAATGGTGATGAGAATGCTGATGACATTGCAGGGCGCTTCACCGGGACGTATACCGGAGCTGATGCGCGATCTTGCAAGTATGGGACAACTTGTGAAATTACCGACGAGAAGGGGAAGGGCCTTCCGAGAGTGGTAAAGGAGAGGCCCTGGAAATACCCCACAGCCCCGAAAAAGAGCCAGTCAGTTGCTTAACTGACTGGCATTACACACAGGCGGTGCCTTTTATTTTTACTGAAGTTCACAGGAGGTTTATGTGTTTAATTCTGACAACCTGAGACTCGACGGAAAATGCGCCATCATCACAGGTGCGGGTGCAGGTATTGGTAAAGAAATCGCCATTACATTCGCGACAGCTGGCGCATCTGTGGTGGTCAGTGATATTAACGCCGACGCAGCTAACCATGTTGTAGACGAAATTCAACAACTGGGGGGGCAGGCATTTGCCTGCCGTTGTGATATTACTTCCGAACAGGAACTCTCTGCACTGGCAGACTTTGCTATCAGTAAGCTGGGTAAAGTTGATATTCTGGTTAACAACGCCGGTGGCGGTGGACCTAAACCGTTTGATATGCCAATGGCGGATTTTCGCCGTGCTTATGAACTGAATGTGTTTTCTTTTTTCCATCTGTCACAACTTGTTGCGCCAGAAATGGAAAAAAATGGCGGTGGCGTTATTCTGACCATCACTTCTATGGCGGCAGAAAATAAAAATATAAACATGACTTCCTATGCATCATCTAAAGCTGCGGCCAGTCATCTGGTCAGAAATATGGCATTTGACCTGGGTGAAAAAAATATTCGGGTGAATGGCATTGCGCCGGGGGCAATATTAACCGATGCCCTGAAATCCGTTATTACACCAGAAATTGAACAAAAAATGTTACAGCACACGCCGATCAGACGTCTGGGTCAACCGCAAGATATTGCTAACGCGGCGCTGTTCCTTTGCTCGCCTGCAGCCAGCTGGGTAAGCGGACAAATTCTCACCGTCTCCGGTGGTGGGGTACAGGAGCTCAATTAATACACTAACGAACCGGTAAACAGCCGTATGTGTTGTTTACCGGGATAGCGTGTGCAATTCATCAACGTCTCTGCTAAACAACTGGCAGCCAAATCACGGCTATTGGTTAACCAATAGCTGGATGAAAAGCATACGAATAGAGTGTGCCTTCGCACTATTCAACAGCAATGATAGGCGCTCACCTGACAACGCGGTAAACTAGTTATTCACGCTAACTATAATGGTTTAATGATGGATAACATGCAGACTGAAGCACAACCGACACGGACCCGGATCCTCAATGCTGCCAGAGAGATTTTTTCAGAAAATGGATTTCACAGTGCCTCGATGAAAGCCATCTGTAAATCCTGCGCCATTAGTCCCGGGACGCTTTATCACCATTTCATCTCCAAAGAAGCCTTGATTCAGGCGATTATCTTACAGGACCAGGAGAGGGCGCTGGCCCGTTTCCGGGAACCGATTGAAGGGATTCATTTTGTTGACTATATGGTCGAGTCTATTGTCTCTCTCACCCATGAAGCCTTTGGGCAACGGGCGCTGGTGGTCGAAATTATGGCGGAAGGGATGCGTAACCCACAGGTCGCCGCCATGCTTAAAAATAAGCATATGACGATCACTGAATTTGTTGCCCAGCGGATGCGTGATGCCCAGCAAAAAGGCGAGATAAGCCCAGACATCAACACGTCAATGACTTCACGTTTACTGCTGGATCTGACCTACGGTGTACTGGCCGATATCGAAGCGGAAGATCTGGCGCGTGAAGCGTCGTTTGCTCAGGGATTACGCGCGATGATTGGCGGTATCTTAACCGCATCCTGATCCTCTCATTTCGCGGGCTGGTGATAACTGTGCCCGCGTTTCATACTTTAATTTCCCTGTACAAAATACAATCTAGCCGGGATCGGAGAATTCCCCCCCAAAATATTCACCGTAGCCATATGTCATGAGAGTTTATCGTTCTCAAGATGCTCGAACGAGCGTTCGATTGCTTATTTTATGGCTTCTGTCAACGCTGTTTTAAAGATTAATGCGATCTATATCACGCTGTGCGTATTGCAGATTTTGGTTTTTTGATCGCGGTGTCAGTTCTTTTTATTTCCATTTCTCTTCCATGGGTTTCTCACAGATAACTGTGTGCAACACAGAATTGGTTAACTAATCAGATTAAAGGTTGACCAGTATTTTTATTTGAATGAGGAGTCCCTTATGTTACGTCCTGTAGAAACCCCAACCCGTGAAATCAAAAAACTCGACGGCCTGTGGGCATTCAGTCTGGATCGCGAAAACTGTGGAATTGATCAGCGTTGGTGGGAAAGCGCGTTACAAGAAAGCCGGGCAATTGCTGTGCCAGGCAGTTTTAACGATCAGTTCGCCGATGCAGATATTCGTAATTATGTGGGCAACGTCTGGTATCAGCGCGAAGTCTTTATACCGAAAGGTTGGGCGGGCCAGCGTATCGTGCTGCGTTTCGATGCGGTCACTCATTACGGCAAAGTGTGGGTCAATAATCAGGAAGTGATGGAGCATCAGGGCGGCTATACGCCATTTGAAGCCGATGTCACGCCGTATGTTATTGCCGGGAAAAGTGTACGTATCACCGTTTGTGTGAACAACGAACTGAACTGGCAGACTATCCCGCCGGGAATGGTGATTACCGATGAAAACGGCAAGAAAAAGCAGTCTTACTTCCATGATTTCTTTAACTATGCCGGGATCCATCGCAGCGTAATGGTCTACACCACGCCGAACACCTGGGTGGACGATATCACCGTGGTGACGCATGTTGCGCAAGACTGTAACCACGCGTCTGTTGACTGGCAGGTGGTAGCAAATGGTGATGTCAGCGTTGAACTGCGTGATGCGGATCAGCAGGTGGTTGCAACTGGACAAGGTACCAGCGGGACTTTGCAAGTGGTGAATCCCCACCTCTGGCAACCGGGTGAAGGTTATCTCTATGAACTGTGCGTCACAGCCAAAAGCCAGACAGAGTGTGATATCTACCCGCTGCGCGTCGGCATCCGGTCAGTGGCAGTGAAGGACGAACAACCACAAACCGTTCTACTTTACTGGCTTTGGTCGTCATGAAGATGCGGATTTGCGAGGCAAAGGATTCGATAACGTGCTGATGGTGCACGATCACGCATTAATGGACTGGATTGGGGCCAACTCCTACCGAACCTCGCATTACCCTTACGCTGAAGAGATGCTCGAGTGGGCAGATGAACATGGCATCGTGGTGATTGATGAAACTGCAGCTGTCGGCTTTAACCTCTCTTTAGGCATTGGTTTCGAAGCGGGCAACAAGCCGAAAGAACTGTACAGCGAAGAGGCTGTCAACGGGGAAACTCAGCAGGCGCATTTACAGGCGATTAAAGAGCTGATAGCGCGTGACAAAAACCACCCAAGCGTGGTGATGTGGAGTATTGCCAACGAACCGGATACCCGTCCGCAAGGTGCACGAGAATATTTCGCGCCACTGGCGGAAGCAACGCGTAAACTCGACCCGACGCGTCCGATCACCTGCGTCAATGTAATGTTCTGCGACGCTCACACCGATACCATCAGCGATCTCTTTGATGTGCTGTGCCTGAACCGTTATTACGGATGGTATGTCCAAAGCGGCGATTTGGAAACGGCAGAGAAGGTACTGGAAAAAGAACTTCTAGCCTGGCAGGAGAAACTGCATCAGCCGATTATCATCACCGAATACGGCGTGGATACGTTAGCCGGGCTGCACTCAATGTACACCGACATGTGGAGTGAAGAGTATCAGTGTGCATGGCTGGATATGTATCACCGCGTCTTTGATCGCGTCAGTGCCGGCGTCGGTGAACAGGTATGGAATTTCGCCGATTTTGCGACCTCGCAAGGCATATTGCGCGTTGGCGGTAACAAGAAGGGGATCTTCACCCGCGACCGCAAACCGAAGTCGGCGGCTTTTCTGCTGCAAAAACGCTGGACTGGCATGAACTTCGGTGAAAAACCGCAGCAGGGAGGCAAACAATGAATCAACAACTCTCCTGGCGCACCATCGTCGGCTACAGCCTCGGTGACGTCGCCAATAACTTCGCCTTCGCAATGGGGGCGCTCTTCCTGTTGAGTTACTACACCGACGTCGCTTGCGTCGGTGCCGCTGCGGCGGGCACCATGCTGTTATTGGTGCGGGTATTCGATGCCTTCGCCGACGTCTTTGCCGGACGAGTGGTGGACAGTGTGAATACCCGCTGGGGAAAATTCCGCCCGTTTTTACTCTTCGGTACTGCGCCGTTAATGATCTTCAGCGTGCTGGTATTCTGGGTACCGACCGACTGGAGCCATAGCAGCAAAGTAGTGTATGCATATTTGACCTACATGGGCCTCGGGCTTTGCTATAGCCTGGTGAATATTCCTTATGGTTCACTTGCTACCGCGATGACCCAACAACCACAATCCCGCGCCCGTCTGGGCGCGGCTCGTGGGATTGCCGCTTCATTGACCTTTGTCTGCCTGGCATTTCTGATAGGGCCGAGCATTAAGAACTCCAGCCCGGAAGAGATGGTGTCGGTATACCATTTCTGGACGATTGTGCTGGCGATTGCCGGAATGGTGCTTTACTTCATCTGCTTCAAATCGACGCGTGAGAATGTGGTACGTATCGTTGCGCAGCCGTCATTGAAGATCAGTCTGCAAACCCTGAAACGGAATCGCCCGCTGTTTATGTTGTGCATCGGTGCGCTGTGTGTGCTGATTTCGACCTTTGCGGTCAGCGCCTCGTCGTTGTTCTACGAGCGCTATGTGTTAAATGATACCGGGCTGTTCACTGTGCTGGTACTGGTGCAAAACTTGGTTGGTACTGTGGCATCGGCACCGCTGGTGCCGGGGATGGTCGCGAGGAGCGGTAAAAAGAATACCTTCCTGATTGGCGCTTTGCTGGGAACCTGCGGTTATCTGCTATTCTTCTGGGTTTCCGTCTGGTCACTGCCGGTGGCGTTGGTTGCGTTGGCCATCGCTTCAATTGGTCAGGGCGTTACTATGACTGTGATGTGGGCACTGGAAGCTGATACCGTAGAATACGGTGAATACCTGACCGGCGTGCGAATTGAAGGGCTCACCTATTCACTATTCTCATTTACCCGTAAATGCGGTCAGGCAATCGGAGGTTCAATTCCTGCCTTTATTTTGGGATTAAGCGGATATATCGCCAATCAGGTGCAAACGCCGGAAGTTATTATGAGCATCCGCACATCAATTGCCTTAGTACCTTGCGGATTTATGCTACTGGCATTCGTTATTATCTGGTTTTATCCGCTCACGGATAAAAAATTCAAAGAAATCGTGGTTGAAATTGATAATCGTAAAAAAGTGCAGCAGCAATTAATCAGCGATATCACTAATTAATATTCAATAAAAATAATCAGAACATCAAAGGTGCAACTATGAGAAAAATAGTGGCCATGGCCGTTATTTGCCTGACGGCTGCCTCTGGCCTTACCTCTGCTTATGCGGCGCAACTGGCTGACGATGAAGCGGGACTACGCATCAGACTGAAAAACGAATTGCGCAGGGCGGATAAGCCCAGTGCTGGCGCGGGAAGAGATATTTACGCATGGGTACAGAGAGGATTGTTCGATTTCAATAGTGGTTATTATTCCAATATTATTGGCGTTGAAGGCGGGGCATATTATGTTTATAAATTAGGTGCTCGTGCTGATATGAGTACCCGGTGGTATCTTGATGGTGATAAAAGTTTTGGCTTTGCCCTGGGGGCAGTAAAAATAAAACCCTGTGAAAATAGCCTGCTTAAATTAGGTCGCTTCGGGACGGATTATAGTTATGGTAGCTTACCTTATCGTATTCCGTTAATGGCTGGCAGTTCGCAACGTACATTACCGACAGTTTCTGAAGGAGCATTAGGTTATTGGGCTTTAACACCAAATATTGATCTGTGGGGAATGTGGCGTTCACGAGTATTTTTATGGACTGATTCAACAACCGGTATTCGTGATGAAGGGGTGTATAACAGCCAGACGGGAAAATACGATAAACATCGCGCACGTTCTTTTTTAGCCGCCAGTTGGCATGATGATACCAGTCGCTATTCTCTGGGGGCATCGGTACAGAAAGATGTTTCCAATCAGATACAAAGTATTCTCGAGAAAAGCATACCGCTCGACCCGAATTATACGTTGAAAGGGGAGTTGCTCGGCTTTTACGCGCAGCTCGAAGGTTTAAGTCGTAATACCAGCCAGCCCAATGAAACGGCGTTGGTTAGTGGACAATTGACCTGGAATGCGCCGTGGGGAAGCGTATTTGGCAGTGGTGGTTATTTGCGCCATGCAATGAATGGTGCCGTGGTGGATACCGACATTGGCTATCCCTTTTCATTAAGTCTTGATCGTAACCGTGAAGGAATGCAGTCCTGGCAATTGGGCGTCAACTATCGTTTAACGCCGCAATTTACACTGACATTTGCACCGATTGTGACTCGCGGCTATGAATCCAGTAAACGAGATGTGCGGATTGAAGGCACGGGTATCTTAGGTGGTATGAACTATCGGGTCAGCGAAGGGCCGTTACAAGGGATGAATTTCTTTCTTGCTGCCGATAAAGGGCGGGAAAAGCGCGATGGCAGTACGCTGGGCGATCGCCTGAATTACTGGGATGTGAAAATGAGTATTCAGTATGACTTTATGCTGAAGTAAGAAATAACGCCGGAGAGAAAAACCTCCGGCGTTTCAGATTGTTGACAAAGTGCGCGTTTTTTTATGCCGGATGCGGCGTAAACGCCTTATCCAGCCTACAAAAACTCATAAATTCAAAGTATTGCAGGAAAAGGTAGGCCTGATAAGCGTAGCGCATCAGGCAATCTCTGGTTTGAAAACGCCGAAGTGAAAATTCTCCGGCGTTTTGGCCGTGAATTACTGCTGCGGAATTGCCGGTACAGCCGGAACGTTAAGAGCTGGCATCGCAAACATGCCAACAAAATCTTCTAACGACATTTTCTGCCCATTTAACGTTATCTGACCGTTAGTATATTGCAGGCTGGTGGTGATGGTATTGTCCTGCAAGGTGGTCAGACGGAACATCTGCCCCATTGCTGATGCACCTTCAACTTGCTGTTTCGCCAGTTTTTTCGCTTGATCTTCCTGATAACCTTCCAGCTTCGCTACCTGAGTCATAAACTCAGTTGCCATATCCACCGGAATGGTCAGTTTCGCATCCAGAGATTTAACCGAACGATCTACTTCCTGCGCCAGCGTTTGCGGCGCTTCTTTAGTCGTTGCCGGATCTTTCAGGAACAGCGACAGATTCAGCGCACTTTCACCCTGACTGTTTTTCCAGCTTAGCGGCGCGACAGTAATCACCGGATCGCCTTTCAACATCAGCGGCAGGGCGCTAAAGAAGGCTTCCGTCACTTTCTCCTGATAAAGTTCGGGATTGTTGGCAATTTCTGGCTGTGCCAGCAGCGCCTGAGTTTGCGCGTTATATTGCTGGCTGAACTGATGCCAGGCTTCACCATCAATCTGGCCGACTTTTAAAGTCAGCTTGCCGCTGCCCAGATCCTGATTCTGTACCTTCAGGCTGTTTAGCGAGTAATCCAGTTGGCTATTGATCGTTTTACCGTCATTGACCAGATCCGATTTACCGCTGATCTCCATGCCTTCCAGCAGTGCCAGTTCTTTGCCTTCCACTGAAATGGTCATTTTTTCCAGTGACAGTTTTTGGTTTCCTACGCGCTCACCAAAACTTGCCAGCGTGCTGGAACCGTCGGTTTTCAGATTATTAAAGGTCAACTGCACTTTCTGGTTGTATTCGTTAACTGCGTCTATCCGACCACTTTGCGCCTCCCCGGAAAGGGAGATGGCTTTGCCGTCTCTGTCAGCATTTAACTGGAACTCGCCGCCGCTAAAGGCGACTTTTTCATCCTTTTGCTCGTAATTCAGTGGCTTGAGCGAAATATCGGAACTGGAATCACCGCTGTAACCAATGCGCGAGTTAATCTCAAAAGGCGTTTCACCTTTTGCCATATCAAACAGTGGTTTGCTTACTTCGTTATTAACCAGCGTGGTTTGAATTGATGCCATCGACGGGATCAGGTTCAGTTTTTTAAGCTGGGCAAGCGGGAAGGGACCATGATCAACCGATTCGTTGAAGATGACGCTCTGACCGCTTTTAATCCACGGATTTTCTTTCCCGGCAATGGGTTTCACCAACAGTTGCAACTGACTGCTGAATACGCCGCGATGATAGTTTTGATAACTCACTTCCAGGTTGGATTCAGGAGCTGTCAGTTTTAGTTGCGCGTTCGCCTGCGCGACCATGTCTTCGAGATGGGTTTCAATCTTCTTGCCTGTATACCATGCGCCGCCTGTCCAGACTACGCCTAGCGCAACAATGACGCCTACCGCTACCAGCGATTTATTCATAATGATTATCCATAAAATGAAATCAGGCGGACTGGCCGCCTGAAGGTGTTATAAGCCTTTAATAAGCTTAGCAAGAGATGTTAATTTTTTCAGTAAGCTCTTACAGCTTGTTGTAAACACGCGCTAAACGGCCGTGGCCTTTGACAGTCACCGGTGATTCGTTGGCGGCAATAAACGCTGATTCACCCGGTTTAAGCTGTAACTGCTGAGAACCTTTCCACAACGTTGCATCGCCTTCGACGCAGAACAAAATGGCGGCACTCTGCTGGCTAATGGTGGTTTCTTTATCACTAAGGTCATGCAGCGAGAAGGCAAAATCATCCACTGGAATCGGGAAGTCCAGTTCTGCACCTTGTTTCACCGGCTGGGTCAACAACTGGTTAGCCGGTTTGGCTTCGAATTTCACATTGGCAACCAGTTCCGGAATATCAATGTACTTAGGCGTCAGACCCGCACGCAGCACGTTATCGGAGTTCGCCATCACTTCCAGCGCCACGCCTTGCAGGTAAGCGTGCGGTGTTTCAGCGAACAGGAACATCGCTTCGCCAGGATTCAATTTCACCACATTCAGTAACAGCGGGGAGAACAGGCCGCTGTCTTCCGGGTAAAATTCAGAAATTAAACGAATCGTTTGCCACGGTTCACCCTGCTGACTGTCGAGCGCCGATTTTAAAATCGCCAGCGCGCGGGATTTTTCTTCACCCTGCATATTCAACAGGCTGGCGAACAGTTCGCTTAAACGTTCGGCATTAGGCTGTTGTAAAAAGTGAGCAATTGCCGGATGTGCACCTGCGACTGGCTGGAGTAGGGAGACAATCTCGGAAAACTCACGAAACGCGTTCATCGCAAGGAAAGGCGTCAGCGCAAAAACCAGCTCCGGCTTGTGGTTAGGATCTTTATAGTTACGCTCGGCGGCATCCATCGGGATACCTGCGGCATTTTCTTTGGCAAAACCGATTTCAGAATTGCGTTTGTTTGGATGAACCTGAATGGAGAGCGGCTGTGCTGCGCATAATACTTTGAACAGGAAAGGCAGTTCGCCAAAGCGTTTGGCAACGGCCTCTCCGAGCAGAGTCGATTTATCACTCTCAATCACATCACGCAGTGAAACGATATCTCCGGCGGCATTCTGCACTCGTGAACTGCTTTTCGGATGTGCGCCCATCCACAGCTCGGCCATCGGCTGGCTGGACGGATTTTCCATACCATAAAGTTCAGTCAACGCCGTTTTGCTGCCCCAGGCATAGTTTTGCACTGAGTTAATGAGTTTTTGCATGATCAATCCCTGTTTTAATGTGGAAATTAATCCCACTATTAAAGCAAGAATCCTACGGGAAGTAACCTGGAGCCGCAAAAAGTCGTACTAGTCTCAGTTTTTGTTAAAAAAGTGTGTAGGATATTGTTACTCGCTTTTAACAGGGCAACGGAACACCCGCCCAGAGCATAACCAAACCAGGCAGTAAGTGAGAGAACAATGTCAAACAAACCCTTTCATTATCAGGCTCCTTTTCCACTCAAAAAAGATGATACTGAGTATTACCTGCTAACCAGCGAACACGTTAGCGTATCTGAATTTGAAGGGCAGGAGATTTTGAAAGTCGCACCCGAAGCGTTAACTCTGTTGGCGCGTCAGGCGTTTCATGATGCGTCATTTATGCTGCGTCCGGCTCACCAACAACAGGTGGCCGACATTCTGCGTGACCCGGAAGCCAGCGAAAATGATAAATATGTGGCGCTGCAATTCCTGCGCAACTCCGACATCGCGGCGAAAGGTGTTCTGCCAACCTGTCAGGATACCGGCACTGCGATTATTGTTGGTAAAAAAGGGCAGCGTGTATGGACCGGTGGCTGTGATGAAGCGGCGCTGGCGCGCGGTGTCTATAACACTTATATCGAAGATAATTTGCGCTACTCGCAAAACGCGCCGCTGGATATGTATAAAGAGGTGAATACCGGCACCAATCTGCCAGCGCAGATCGATCTTTATGCCGTTGATGGCGACGAGTACAAATTCCTCTGTATCGCCAAAGGTGGTGGTTCGGCAAACAAGACGTATCTCTATCAGGAAACCAAAGCGTTACTAACGCCGGGGAAACTGAAAAATTACCTGGTTGAGAAGATGCGCACGCTGGGTACGGCGGCCTGTCCTCCGTATCATATTGCGTTCGTAATTGGTGGAACTTCTGCAGAAACTAACCTTAAAACAGTGAAACTGGCTTCCGCTAAATACTATGACGAACTGCCAACGGAAGGGAATGAGCACGGTCAGGCATTCCGCGATGTGGAACTGGAAAAAGAATTGCTGATCGAAGCGCAAAATCTCGGTCTGGGTGCGCAGTTTGGTGGTAAATACTTCGCTCACGACATACGCGTGATTCGCCTGCCACGTCACGGCGCATCCTGTCCGGTTGGTATGGGTGTTTCCTGCTCTGCTGACCGTAATATCAAAGCGAAGATCAACCGTCAGGGGATCTGGATCGAAAAACTGGAACATAATCCAGGTAAATATATCCCTGAAGAGCTGCGTAAAGCGGGAGAAGGCGAAGCGGTGCGCGTTGACCTTAACCGTCCGATGAAAGAGATCCTCGCACAGTTGTCGCAGTATCCCGTTTCTACACGCTTATCGCTTAACGGCACGATTATCGTCGGTCGTGATATTGCTCACGCCAAACTGAAAGAGCGGATGGATAACGGTGAAGGGCTGCCGCAGTACATTAAAGATCATCCGATTTACTACGCGGGTCCGGCCAAAACGCCGGAAGGTTATGCCTCCGGTTCTCTTGGCCCAACGACCGCCGGACGGATGGATTCTTATGTCGATCAACTGCAAGCGCAGGGCGGAAGTATGATCATGCTGGCGAAAGGCAACCGCAGCCAGCAGGTGACGGATGCCTGTAAAAAACACGGCGGCTTCTACCTTGGCAGTATCGGTGGTCCGGCCGCTGTATTGGCGCAGGGAAGTATTAAGAGCCTGGAATGTGTTGAATATCCGGAACTGGGAATGGAAGCCATCTGGAAAATTGAAGTGGAAGATTTCCCGGCGTTTATCCTTGTGGATGATAAAGGAAATGACTTCTTCCAGCAGATACAACTCACACAGTGCACTCGCTGTGTGAAATAAACAGAGCCGCCCTTCGGGGCGGTTTTTTTACATGGCACGAAAGACCAAACACTTGTTATCAAATAGTAAATAATAAGTGAGCTAAAAGTTGCTTAGCGAAAGCAAAACAGAAAGAAAAAATTAAACAGGTGAGGAGCAGGCCATGAATACAGTACGCAGCGAAAAAGATTCGATGGGGGCGATTGATGTCCCGGCAGATAAGCTGTGGGGCGCACAAACTCAACGCTCGCTGGAGCATTTCCGCATTTCGACGGAGAAAATGCCCACCTCACTGATTCATGCGCTGGCGCTAACCAAGCGCGCAGCGGCAAAAGTTAATGAAGATTTAGGCTTGTTGTCTGAAGAGAAAGCGAGCGCCATTCGGCAGGCGGCGGATGAAGTACTGGCAGGACAGCATGACGACGAATTCCCGCTGGCTATCTGGCAGACCGGCTCCGGCACGCAAAGTAACATGAACATGAACGAAGTGCTGGCTAACCGGGCCAGTGAATTACTCGGCGGCGTGCGCGGGATGGAACGTAAAGTTCACCCTAACGACGACGTGAACAAAAGCCAAAGTTCCAACGATGTCTTTCCGACGGCGATGCACGTTGCGGCGCTGCTGGCGCTGCGCAAGCAACTCATTCCGCAGCTTAAAACCCTGACGCAGACACTGAGTGAAAAATCGCGTGCATTTGCCGATATCGTCAAAATCGGTCGAACCCACTTGCAGGACGCCACGCCGCTAACACTAGGGCAGGAGATTTCCGGCTGGGTAGCGATGCTCGAGCATAATCTCAAACATATCGAATACAGCCTGCCTCACGTAGCGGAACTGGCTCTTGGCGGTACAGCGGTGGGTACTGGACTAAATACCCATCCGGAGTATGCGCGTCGCGTAGCAGATGAACTGGCAGTCATTACCTGTGCACCGTTTGTTACCGCGCCGAACAAATTTGAAGCGCTTGCGACCTGTGATGCCCTGGTTCAGGCGCACGGCGCGTTGAAAGGGTTGGCTGCGTCACTGATGAAAATCGCCAATGATGTCCGCTGGCTGGCCTCTGGCCCGCGCTGCGGAATTGGTGAAATCTCAATCCCGGAAAATGAGCCGGGCAGCTCAATCATGCCGGGGAAAGTGAACCCAACCCAGTGTGAAGCATTAACCATGCTCTGCTGTCAGGTAATGGGGAACGACGTGGCGATCAACATGGGTGGCGCTTCCGGTAACTTTGAACTGAACGTCTTCCGTCCGATGGTGATCCATAATTTCCTGCAATCGGTGCGCTTGCTGGCAGATGGCATGGAAAGTTTTAACAAACACTGCGCAGTGGGTATTGAACCGAATCGTGAGCGAATCAATCAATTACTCAATGAATCGCTGATGCTGGTGACTGCGCTTAACACCCACATTGGTTATGACAAAGCCGCGGAGATCGCCAAAAAAGCGCATAAAGAAGGGCTGACCTTAAAAGCTGCGGCCCTTGCGCTGGGGTATCTTAGCGAAGCCGAGTTTGACAGCTGGGTACGGCCAGAACAGATGGTCGGCAGTATGAAAGCCGGGCGTTAATCTGCAACATACAGGTGCAGCCGTGGAATGATCAAACGAAGCGGCTGCGCCTGAGGTTTATAACGGTGCTGCACATTGTCGGCATCGTAATTTAACAACTCACCAACGTCCGGCACGCCCGCACCATTATCCCGATTAATCAGTGCAATCAGCGGTGTAGGGCAGGCGTGTTGCACTTGTTTTTGATCTCCTTTGTACCAGACGCGGGCAATCGGCTGCACCTTCACCGGACGTTTGATTTTTAACTTCGCGTTCTGTGGCAGGGCAGCGATATCCTGATACTCTCGCTCCAGTTTTCTTTGCCACTCCTCGCGCGTCCACGGTGCGACACTGCGTGGTGATTTCAGGCTTTTTTCCAGCTGTGCCAGGACTTCATCACGATGCAAATTTTTAATGATATGTTTATTAGCCCAGCCAAAACGTAAAGTGGCGGGGTCGTGCAGAACGGTGAGCGAGCGGTAAGCATTAAGGGTGATCAGCCCCGGCAAATGACGATGCACCCATTCAAAACGTGCCGCGGTGGGGAGTTCTGACTCAACCGTGACGATATGCTCGAACGTGGTCTTGAGTTTATTGATGTGCTGAATATGACTGACCAACGCTGCTTGCGAAAGGTTATCGACCTGGTAACACAACACGCCAGGCAGACGGACAGCGGCTTTGCTGCTGCGATTTTCGGACTGTTGTTGAATAAATAAATGGCGGAAATGACGCAACGCCAGCGACTGCGCGTCGTTGCCGAGATGTTGTTTCACCTCAATACGATTAAGCGGATTATGCTCATCCTCTTTTTTTACCTCCGGCAAAGAGAACACGCGGGCAACCAATAGCTTGTGTTGCTCAAGATGAGCGGCAAATGCAGCCAGCTCTTGTTCCATCTGGCGAAAGGTAGTGTTGAGTCGGTCTACGAGATCGTAACGCGCCATAATATTAACCACTTTAGTTACAACATCCTTAATTTATAGCACAATGGTGGTGACTTGACCATCGTGCGCGTAGTGTCAGGCAGAGGTAAATTGCGGGATGTTATGCCATAACGGCCAGCTAAACGAGAAGCGAGCACCACCCAGTTCGCTGGTGTCACAATTAACCGTACCGCCCATTGCCAGTGCTATAGAGTGGACAATTGCCAGCCCCAGCCCGCAGCCGCCGGTTGAGCGATCCCGGCTGGGATCGAGGCGAACAAAAGGTTCAAAGATATGTTCGCGGTTTTCTGGGGCAATCCCTGGGCCATCATCCTCAACAATTAATGTCGCTCTATTCCCCGACAGTAGCAGGCTGGTTTCAACCGTTGAATGGCAGTACCGCAGGGCGTTATTGAGCAAATTATCCAGCACGCGCTCCATTAAGCGCATATCCAACGCCGCATAATGGCCTTGCACGAGCGTTTTTATCCGTACCGTTTTATCGGGCGTTACTGCCTGAATATCTGCCAGATGCGTTGACAGCCACAACGGCAGGTCTGGTTCGCTAAGATGAAGCTCGTTTTGTGGGCGATCGAGTCGGGCATAAGTCAGCAGCTCTTCAATTAAAGCTTCAAGTTGACTGATATCACGATTCAACGCCTGGGACTCGGCGGCGCTCAGGTTATCGCTCATCTCCAGTCGATAACGCAGGCGCACTAACGGTGTTCGCAGTTCGTGAGCGATACCGTCAATAAGCTGTTTTTTGCTGGCAATCAAGGCGTTGATATTGTCCGCCATCTGGTTAAATGCGATACCAAGTCGTTCAAAGCTCGAACCCTCATCAAAGTGGATACGCTCATAGAGATGCCCATCGCCAAATCGTTGCGCCGCTGCTTCCAGTTTTAACATATCCTGCCAGTGCGGACGCATCCAGATAAACACCGGAAAGGCGAGGGAAATAGCAATAAAAGCGATCAGGGCGATATCCAGCAATCGCATCTGATGGAGATAATAAAGATAAGGAACAGGACCAACTGCCAGCACGTAGTGGCTGCGCGGGATACGCTGCAAAAACGTGTACTGATCGTCCAGGGCGACAATTTCGCCGCCACGCAGTCGGTGCATGGAAATATCATCAAGATGGTATTTACTCAGTGGCTCGACACGCAGATCGAAAGAGAGATTTAAATCCATCTCTTTCAGCGTCTTACCCCAGTCGTGTGGGGGGATCTCACGCAATTCGCTGCGCATCAGATACAGCGAACTGTTCATCAAATCATCCAGCGACTGTTTGCCCGCGCGTTCGGCGGTAAATTTGTACACCAACCCAACCAGCAGAGACATCACAAGGAAGCAGACAAACAATAACAGGTAAAACTGGATAAACAGTTTTTTCATCGCTTATTCCCATGCATGAGGCGCAAAAAGATAGCCTTTGTTACGCACAGTTTTAATGCGATAAGGTTCTGCGGCGTTATCGAGCAGTTTTTTTCTTAACCGCGAAATAGCCACGTCCACGTTACGATCCAGTCCGTCATAACTGACGCCGCGTAAATTTTTCAGCAATGCATCGCGGTCCATGATTTGCCCGGCATGGGTAGCTAATTCCCACAATAATTCGAAATCAGCTGTCGAGAGCGAGATTTCAGTGTTAGCCAGGGTGACTACGCGGTTGATGGGATCGATGGTCAACGTGCCGAAATGCAGGGCTTTGTAGGGAGTCAGAGACGTTTCCTGAAGACCTTTGGTCAGTGTGGCTTGCTCATTCTGACGCAAATGCAAACGTAAACGCGCTAGCAAAACAGCAGGGGGCATCGTTTTGAGAATATAGTCGCAGGCACCCATTTCCAGTGCCAGGATGTGGTTCATATCGCTATCGAGAGAGGTTAGAAGAACAATCGGTCCAGACCACTTTGCGCGTAAATCACGACAAATGGTAATGCCGTCCTTGCCTGGTAGCATGATGTCGAGTAACACCAAATCCGGATTTTCTCGCAAAATGGTTTCTTCGGCCTGGTCGCCGCGCGGCTCTACGGTAACCTGCATATCATGTTTTGCCAGGTACGCGGCAATCAGTGAACCGACTTCCGCATCATCTTCCACAAATACGATAGTGTTCATAACATTCACGGTAGATATAAAAACGTCACAATACACCGCGCTGTTTTTACTTACTATCAATCGTTTCTAAACAAGTTTTCATCAGGTATTCTACTGATGACTTGTTATGGAAGTGTTAAGGTAAAATCAAAGCCGCGCTCGGTGCGCTGGTAGTGCTGTTGATTGGTGTTTTAGCAAAAACGAAAAATTATTATATCGCCGGGCTGATTCCACTTTTCCCGACCTTTGCGCTTATCGCGCATTATATTGTTGCCAGCGAACGCGGCATTGAAGCCTTACGCGCAACCATCATTTTTAGTATGTGGTCGATTATTCCCTATTTTGTTTACCTGGTGTCGCTGTGGTATTTCACCGGAATGATGCGCTTGCCCGCCGCTTTTGTTGGTTCTGTTGCGTGTTGGGGGATAAGCGCATGGGTGTTGATTATATGCTGGATAAAGCTGCATTAACGCAGATGACGACCGCCATCAAGTGGGAAACTGCGTCCGGTGACAAAGCAACTGGTAAGTAAGTAATCGACCAGGTCGATCACTTCTTTCTCGCCAGGCGCGGTTTTCATCAGTGATTTATTCAGCGCCTGTTGTCGATATTCGGCATCATCATGTTCATTAAACAGGATCAGCGATGGAGCAATAGAATTCACTTTCACTTCCGGTGCCAGCTTGCGGGCAAACGAGCGGGTCATATTATCCAGTGCCGCTTTGCTTGCAGCATACGCAATATGCTTGTCGCTACCGCGCTCCACCACATAATCGGTAAAGTGAATGATATCGCTGGCGGCGTGTCCGTGCCCACGCAGTAATCTTTCCAGCGCATGGTTGAGCAGGTATGGGGTATTAACGTGGATCTGCATCATGCAAGCCAGTACGTCGGCCAGTGGCGCACCCAGTTTTTCCGCCATCCACGCACTGGCGTTATGCAAAATAGCACGCAGACCATGGGTGCTTTTTAGTACTTCATCGGCAAACGCCATCACACCGTCGTTGGTCGAAAAATCAGCCTGAATACACTGCGCACCTGCCTTAATCAGTCCATCAATGGCTGGATAGTGCGTCCGATAGCTGACAATCACCGGTTGCTTTTGATTAATGAAATGCCAGGCGAGGGCGAGGCCGATGCGACGACCTCCGCCAGTAATTAATATTGGCAAGGGCTGGGCTTTACCCATCGTTATCTCCTTTGCTATCCAACGATGGGATGAACGTTATCCCACCAGCATCCAGGTCGCCGGAACTGAGGCAATTAACAGCATGCCAATCAGCACCATTTCCTGACGGTTCAGTACATTATCATGTGTATGCGTTTTGCGCGCATACAGGAAAACCAGCAGCCCCGGCGCATACAGAACAACGGATAACAGCAAGTGCATTGGACCAGAGGCGTACAATAACCATAAGCCATAAATGCAGGCACCGACACCTACCGCTTTATGCAGTGGACGGGTTGCGATTTTCAGCAAGAACGCGCCGACCAGGAAATAGGGCACCAGAATCATTTCTGAGGCGATGGTCAGCAACGTGTTGTAATCGGAACCGGTCAGCCAGATGAGTACCAGACAAATTTGCACGCAGATGTTGGTCAACCACAGTGAGGCGGATGGCGCAGCTTGTGCGTTCTGGCGCGCAAAAATGCGTGGGAATGCTTTATGAGTGGCAGCCAGGAACGGAACTTCTGCCGCCATGATGGTCCAGCTTAAGTACGCGCCGCAAACGGAAACGATCAAACTGGCAGCGATGATGATTTCGCCCCATGGTCCCATCATTTCCACCATCAGACCGGCCATTGACGGGTTACGAATTTCAGCCAGTTCAGGACGTGCCACCACACCCAGCGAAAGCAGCGTTACCAGCAAGTAAACGCCCAGAGCGGAGAGAACCGCCAGCAGTGTCGCTTTGCCAACATCACGTTTATTACGCGCACGCGCAGAAACAACCACGGCACCTTCCACACCAATGAAAACCCACAGGGTGATCAGCATGGTGTTTTTCACCTGTTCCCAAACGGGTACGCCAAGTACAAGTCCGGTGAAGTCGAGCTTGAAGGTATCCAGTTTGAACATCATCATCGCCAGCACAACAAACAGACCCAGCGGCAACAATTTTGCCAGTGTCGCCACCAGGTTAATGCTGGCAGCGGTTTGCACCCCGCGCAGGATCAAAAAGTGAACAATCCACAATAAAGCCGATGCACCGACGATCGATTGCCAGGTATTACCATCGCCGAACAGGCGCAATTCCGGCGTGTCCGTAAAAAAGCTTAACGCGGAAAAAACGATCACCAGATAGGAGACGTTGGCGATGACTGCGCACAGCCAGTATCCCCATGCGGAACAAAAGCCGATTAGCTCGCCAAACCCTTCGCGGGCATAGGTAAAGATACCGCCGTCAAGTTCGGGACGAATGCGCGTGAGGATCAGCATGGCAAAGGCCAGCAATAAAATGCCAGCGCCAGTAATACCCCAGCCGATGAGCAGTGCTGCCGGGCTGGCAACTGCCGCCATATTTTGCGGCAGACTGAAAACACCCGCGCCCAGCATTGAGCTTAATACCAGCGCGGTGAGTGCGCTCAGTCCCAGTTTCTTTTCCATCGATATCCAGTGATTAAAACGTGATAAGAAGAATAAATATTAGGGCAAAACGCATAAAAATGGAGTTTGCCACTGAAGCGCGGGATTTTACGAAGAGATGTGTCTGCATGCAATGGTCGCGGGGAAATTTGTGACTAAAAATGCGAAAGGCGGCATCAAGCCGCCTTATAGGAGTAACTGAATAGTTATTTATACAGATCTGCGCTGACGGTCAGGTTATTACCACGTTCCTGCCACTGGCGGGTGATGTGGTAATACTTAGCACCTTTCTTCGCGGCACGTTTCGCAACCTGATAGGAGACTTCGGTCATGTTGCCGTAGTTGCCAGAGAATTTGATGCTATCGAACGGGACCATCATCGCTGCGGTCGCTTTGTTCAGTTCTTCGACTTTAGTGCCATCCGGGAGCGTGACGGTGTAACGCCCGCCTTTTGATGACTGGGTTTCAAAGAAACGACCGACTTCAGAACTTGGTGATGCGGTAGTCGCAACACCTGGGATCTCAACTTTCTTCGCGGCTTCGCCACCGGCAGCCAGAGCTGCACGTCCTGCTTCGGAATCTGCCGGGATCACATCCGGGCTCTGGACGATACGTTTCTTAGCATCTTTTTTATAGATGAATGCAGTAATACGCTGGTTGCCGCCCTGGTTGGCATCGATTTGACGAACGATGTAGAAAGAGTAGGCACCTTTCGCTTTTGCCGCTTTGGTGATGGCATCATTGACTTCTGGCTGGCTACGATAGAAGCCCTGGACGGTGACCGTGTCAAACGGTTCAATCAGAACAGCCTGATCTTTCGGCAGTTCGACAACACCGTTAATTACGCGATTACTTGTTTCTTCTGCTTTTTCAGCATCGGCTTTATAGAGGTCAGCGACCACACGCCAGTTACCGCTGTTACCAAAATCAGAAGTGTCGACAACATAAAAAGAGGCGGCACCTTCTTTATCTGCGCGACGAGAAACGGCTTTCACCGCTTCGCCAATAGCATTAAAACGACCGGTAACCACTACACGGTCAAAAGGTTTAACCGCTGCCGCTTGCTCCGGTGTCAGTTCTGTTGCTGCGTTAACGGAGAATGCCGTAGCAGAAAGCAGTGCCGACGCCAGGAGGGTGTTCTTAAGCTTCATAAAAATAATCCTTCGCCTTGCGCAAACCAGGTACTGGTATTGTTATTAACGAGAAACGTGGCTGATTATTGCATTTAAACGGTGTAACTGTCTGCGTCATTTTTCATATCACATTCCTTAAGCCAATTTTAATCCTGCTCAAATGACCGTCTATGCTTAAAAAACAGCCGTATCAGCATCATTACTACTGAAGCAACTGAATTGTATAAGTTAATTTAATGTTAAGTAGTGAATCGTGCCGGGGCGATGTCTCGTTTTACCCGACCGTCGAAGACAATTATCAGTCTTTATCCGGCGTTCTAAGGTGTTTATCCCACTATCACGGCTGAATCGTTAATATTTTGCGAGTTCACGCCGAAATACTGATTTTTGGCGCTAGATCACAGGTATAATTTTCAGTACGTTATAGGGCGTTTGTTACTAATTTATTTTAACGGAGTAACATTTAGCTCGTACATGAGCGGCTTGTGTGGCTCCTGACACAGGCAAACCATCATCAATAAAACCGATGGAAGGGAATATCATGCGAATTGGCATACCAAGAGAACGGTTAACCAATGAAACCCGTGTTGCAGCAACGCCAAAAACAGTGGAACAGCTGCTGAAACTGGGTTTTACCGTCGCGGTAGAGAGCGGCGCGGGTCAACTGGCAAGTTTTGACGATAAAGCGTTTGTGCAAGCGGGCGCTGAAATTGTAGAAGGGAATAGCGTCTGGCAGTCAGAGATCATTCTGAAGGTCAATGCGCCGTTAGATGATGAAATTGCGTTACTGAATCCTGGGACAACGCTGGTGAGTTTTATCTGGCCTGCGCAGAATCCGGAATTAATGCAAAAACTTGCGGAACGTAACGTGACCGTGATGGCGATGGATTCTGTGCCGCGTATCTCACGCGCACAATCGCTGGACGCACTAAGCTCGATGGCGAACATCGCCGGTTATCGCGCCATTGTTGAAGCGGCACATGAATTTGGGCGCTTCTTTACCGGGCAAATTACTGCGGCCGGGAAAGTGCCACCGGCAAAAGTGATGGTGATTGGTGCGGGTGTTGCAGGTCTGGCCGCCATTGGCGCAGCAAACAGTCTCGGCGCGATTGTGCGTGCATTCGACACCCGTCCGGAAGTGAAAGAACAAGTTCAAAGTATGGGCGCGGAATTCCTCGAGCTGGATTTTAAAGAGGAAGCGGGCAGCGGCGATGGCTATGCCAAAGTGATGTCGGACGCGTTCATTAAAGCAGAAATGGAACTCTTTGCCGCCCAGGCAAAAGAGGTCGATATCATTGTCACCACCGCGCTTATTCCAGGCAAACCAGCGCCGAAGCTAATTACCCGTGAAATGGTTGACTCCATGAAGACGGGCAGTGTGATTGTCGACCTGGCAGCCCAAAACGGTGGCAACTGTGAATACACCGTGCCGGGTGAAATCTTCACTACGGAAAATGGTGTCAAAGTGATTGGTTATACCGATCTTCCGGGCCGTCTGCCGACGCAATCCTCGCAGCTTTACGGTACTAACCTCGTTAATCTGCTGAAACTGTTGTGCAAAGAGAAAGACGGCAATATCACTGTTGATTTTGATGATGTGGTGATTCGCCGCGTGACCGTGATCCGTGCGGGCGAAATTACCTGGCCGGCACCGCCGATTCAGGTATCAGCTCAGCCGCAGGCGGCACAAAAAGCGGCACCGGAAGTGAAAACTGAGGAAAAATGTGCCTGCTCACCGTGGCGTAAATACGCGTTGATGGCGCTGGCAATCATCCTTTTCGGTTGGCTGGCAAGCGTTGCGCCGAAAGAGTTTCTTGGGCACTTCACCGTTTTCGCGCTGGCCTGCGTTGTCGGTTATTACGTGGTGTGGAATGTATCGCACGCGCTGCATACACCGTTGATGTCGGTCACCAACGCGATTTCAGGGATTATTGTTGTCGGAGCACTGTTGCAGATTGGCCAGGGCGGCTGGGTTAGCTTCCTTAGTTTTATCGCGGTGCTTATAGCCAGCATTAATATTTTCGGTGGCTTCACCGTGACTCAGCGCATGCTGAAAATGTTCCGCAAAAATTAAGGGGTAACATATGTCTGGAGGATTAGTTACAGCTGCATACATTGTTGCCGCGATCCTGTTTATCTTCAGTCTGGCCGGTCTTTCGAAACATGAAACGTCTCGCCAGGGTAACAACTTCGGTATCGCAGGGATGGCGATTGCGTTAATCGCAACCATTTTTGGACCGGATACGGGTAATGTTGGCTGGATCTTGCTGGCGATGGTCATTGGTGGGGCAATTGGTATCCGTCTGGCGAAGAAAGTTGAAATGACCGAAATGCCAGAACTGGTGGCGATCCTGCACAGCTTCGTGGGTCTGGCGGCAGTGCTGGTTGGCTTTAACAGCTATCTGCATCATGACGCGGGAATGGCACCGATTCTGGTCAATATTCACCTGACGGAAGTGTTCCTCGGTATCTTCATCGGGGCGGTAACGTTCACGGGTTCGGTGGTGGCGTTCGGCAAACTGTGTGGCAAGATTTCGTCTAAACCGTTGATGCTGCCAAACCGTCACAAAATGAACCTGGCGGCTCTGGTCGTTTCCTTCCTGCTGCTGATTGTATTTGTTCGCACGGACAGCGTCGGCCTGCAAGTGCTGGCATTGCTAATAATGACCGCCATTGCGCTGGTATTCGGCTGGCATTTAGTCGCCTCCATCGGTGGTGCAGATATGCCAGTGGTGGTGTCGATGCTGAACTCGTACTCCGGCTGGGCGGCTGCGGCTGCGGGCTTTATGCTCAGCAACGACCTGCTGATTGTGACCGGTGCGCTGGTCGGTTCTTCGGGGGCTATCCTTTCTTACATTATGTGTAAGGCGATGAACCGTTCCTTTATCAGCGTTATTGCGGGTGGTTTCGGCACCGACGGCTCTTCTACTGGCGATGATCAGGAAGTGGGCGAGCACCGCGAAATCACCGCAGAAGAGACAGCGGAACTGCTGAAAAACTCCCATTCAGTGATCATTACTCCGGGGTACGGCATGGCAGTCGCGCAGGCGCAATATCCTGTCGCTGAAATTACCGAGAAACTGCGCGCTCGTGGTATCAACGTGCGTTTCGGTATCCACCCGGTTGCGGGGCGTTTGCCTGGACATATGAACGTATTGCTGGCTGAAGCAAAAGTACCGTATGACATCGTGCTGGAAATGGACGAGATCAACGATGACTTTGCTGATACCGATACCGTACTGGTGATTGGTGCTAACGATACGGTTAACCCGGCGGCGCAGGATGATCCGAAGAGTCCTATTGCTGGTATGCCTGTGCTGGAAGTGTGGAAAGCGCAGGACGTGATTGTCTTTAAACGTTCGATGAACACTGGCTATGCTGGTGTGCAAAACCCGCTGTTCTTCAAGGAAAACACCCACATGCTGTTTGGTGACGCCAAAGCCAGCGTGGATGCAATCCTGAAAGCTCTGTAACCCTGACGGCCTCTGCGGAGGCGTCACTCTTTATTGAGATCGCTTAACAGAACGGCGATGCTTTGACCTCCCGCTGTTTGTTCAAGCGCAATTTTGACAATAATTGTTAACGGCACGGAAAGCAGCATACCCACCGGTCCTAACAACCATCCCCAAAAAATCAACGACAAAAATACCACCAATGTGGAAAGCCCCAGCCCACGTCCCATGATGCGCGGCTCCAGAATATTGCCGAAGACCAGATTAATCAGCAGATATCCCGCCAGCACCAGCAACGCTTCGTAAAAGCCATTAAACACCAGTACCTGAGCGATAGGGGGGATTGCCGCGAGAACTGAACCAATATTAGGGATGTAATTAAGCGCAAAGGCCAGCAATCCCCAGACAAAAGCGAAGCGAACATCGAGTGCGGCGAGCATCGCCCAGGCGACCAGGCCGGTGATGATGCTGATGGCTGTTTTCAGCACCAGATAATGAGAAACACTGTCAATTGCACGTTGAATCGCCGCCATCCCTTCAACCGGACGCGCCATCATTTGCTGAAATTTTCCGGGCAATTGTGGCACTTCGAGCAGCATAAACAGCACCGTCAGCAGCAATAAAAATATTGATAACATGGCATTAGATAACTGCGTCAATAAGTTGGTGAGCAACGTCATCGCTGCGTTCGGATCAATGTAATGCGCCAGCTGGTCAACTGAGACGTCAATCCCTACGCGTTGCAACAACGGCTCAAGAGCTTGCAGCGGCGTCATAATAGAGTTGCGATATTGCGGTAACGTCCGCGTCAACTCGTTGAGCGCGGAACCCAGATAAGCTAATAGCAACACCATCGCCATCACGATGATGGTCATCAAAATCGACACCGCCAGTACACGCGGCACTCGCCAGCGGACCATGTGTTGCACCAGCGGGTTAAGAATAACAGCAATAAATAATGCGAGAATAAACGGCACGATGATCTCGGCGGCAAAACGGATACCGCAGAGAATAATGACCAGCATTCCCAACATAATGACGATTTTTAGGCCATTGAGCGTGATGATCGGCTTTGCCATGCTTGTCCCCGTTTTTTCTTCCTTTGCTAATAATAATGTCTTTTTCGCTCCGTCATCATAACGAAAATCAAACCGCTCAGGTAAAGAAGTGAAAATATTTTGAGTTAATTCTTAAGCTATGATACAAATCAGGCGTGTTCAACTACCGAGGACAATTATCATCCGCGATGACGAGAAGCAACACTGCGGATAATTGTAATATTATGGACAATTTGTTCAGGACCTTATTTTCAACATTTACCCATCTTTGTACCTCATCCACTATCTTGCTCGTAGGTGAGCAGCACTGGCGCAACGCGCTTTAGTCCTTTCTTCTGCCTAAGCTTGCCCTATGCGCGGGGCTTGACCACTTTACTTTAATTTCGCTGAATTAAGCGAAAATTAAAATAATTCTCTTGCAGGAGAAGGACAATGTATATTTATTGGATTTTATTAGGCCTGGCTATTGCTACAGAAATTACCGGTACGCTATCAATGAAATGGGCGAGCGTCAGTGAGGGAAATGGCGGCTTTATTTTAATGCTGGTGATGATTTCTCTGTCGTATATATTTCTCTCTTTCGCCGTTAAAAAGATCGCCTTAGGCGTAGCTTATGCGCTGTGGGAAGGTATCGGTATTTTATTTATTACCTTGTTTAGCGTTTTGTTATTCGACGAAAGTTTATCGCTGATGAAAATTGCCGGGTTAACCACCCTGGTCGCCGGGATTGTGTTGATAAAATCAGGTACCCGTAAAGCGCGTAAACCTGAACTGGAGGTAAACCATGGCGCAGTTTGAATGGGTTCACGCCGCCTGGCTGGCATTGGCAATCGTGCTGGAAATCGTTGCTAACGTCTTTTTGAAATTTTCTGACGGCTTTCGTCGCAAAATATTTGGCTTGCTCTCCCTGGCGGCGGTGCTGGCTGCCTTTAGTGCGCTTTCTCAGGCCGTTAAAGGGATCGACTTGTCTGTCGCTTATGCATTGTGGGGCGGGTTTGGTATTGCCGCCACGTTAGCCGCAGGTTGGATCTTGTTTGGTCAACGGTTAAATCGTAAAGGCTGGATTGGCCTGGTCTTGCTGTTGGCTGGAATGATCATGGTGAAACTTGCCTGATGAACACGCTGCCCGCACAGTCGGGCAGCGTTTGAACATTATTTTTGCGACAGTTGATCCAGCTTGTCGCGAAAACCGGTAACAGAAATGGCCCGGTTATCGGCGCGCCAGCGATCTTTCGCGGCAGGAGCCGAACTTTGCACCCCAATTAATTGCCAGCCGTCATTGGTATGCAACATCAGAGGCGAACCGCTGTCACCCGGCAAGGTATCGCACTGATGTGACATCACCGACGTTTGCGCCCAGCCAGTCACTTCACAGTTTTGATGACTGTACAACGTATCGAGATGATCTTCAGGGTATCCCGCCTGAGTTACTTTACGGCCAGCCGATTTTAATGCGGCAGTAAGCGCGGCTTTATCTCCCTCAAATAACGGCAACGGTGTAATGCCAGAAGGGGGATTACGTAGCACAATCAATCCGAAGTCCCACGGCGCGGCTGCGGGAGGTACAATCCAACCATCCCCATCTGCTTTTAACCGCTTTCCCAGTGTCGGATCAACGCGGCCTTCTATGTCGTGGATCTCATAGCGCCAAAGACCTTTATTTGACACAAAACGCAGCACCACTGCTTTATCGGCTTTACCCTTTGGAGGTGTCAATAAACAGTGTCCTGCCGTTAATGCCAGATTGGGTGCAATCAGCGTCGCCGTACATAAATTGCCGCTGGCCGTTTCCAGTTGCCCAACCGCATCCCACGGTGATTGGGCCGTGTCATTCACTGGCACACGATCATCATGACCAAAAAACAGGGTGCTGACCTCATCGTTTGCCGATTTGGCAACGTCTGGTTTATCTGCAAACACAAAAGCAGACGTCAAACTAATTGCACCCAACACTACAGCAATGGTTGTACGCATATCACACTCTGGTGGGTAATTATGATTATTAAAAGCAAACCCTCATAAATACTATAGACGGGACGGGATGAAAGTGGGAGTAAAATCAGATAACTACAGTCAGGAAAGATAAAAACGAGCGGCAATCAGTGCGCATAAAATAAGGATGATAAGAATGAACTCAAAGCGATAACGGCCCACCATACTACCCTCCGCTAAAGGCGTGCTAAACGTTACCCGCTTAGCACCGTAATTTTCAGGCGCGAGGGGGCGCGCCAGCATTACTGTTGAAAACTTACGCTGCGGGTTGTGCAGCAGGTTTTGCCGGTTGCTGATGACTGTGTTTCCCGGCGTGTTTCTTCGCTGCCTGCGCTTTTTGTTCAGGGGCTTTCTGTTCAGCTTTCGTATTTTTATGATGCTTTTTAGCTGCCTGCGCTTTCTGGGCAGGTGCTGCTTTATGCTGTTTTTTATGATGTGTCGTTTTCGCCGGCGCTGCTTTGGTGGTCGTCGCAGTCTCTGCAGCAAAGGCGGCAGAAGACAGACCCATAGCAGCGGCAACAACCAGAGCTAATACTTTTTTCATTGTCATACCCTCAATTTGTTTTTTCATTTAACCCCACTGCGGGGCCGTTGAAATAACTATATCCCTGGGAATGGCAGACTTCCGTGAGTGGTTGGTTTCAGCGTGTAACGATATGTACAAACGCTGAATAAATTACAGCATTGATAATAACGTATTGTGACTTAAGGGAAATTTAGCTACCAATAATAGTAGTCTTGATCGGGTTAACTATTTTACTACTTACAAAGCGGTAGAATAACTGCGCATCAGTAATAAATGACACACAGCAAAATGAATCCGTTTATTTGGGTACTTATAATCCTGATGACGCTAGACGCACTGCGGGAATTGGCTGGCGCTTCGTCTATTTTAGGATGGCTATTAACGTTGGTTTGAGCAAGCAATAAGTCCGGACGTGTAGTTACCGCAGTCCGGGCTTATTTTTCAGGCGTGCAGACGACGATGCAAACGCGTCCCGACCAGCAGAGCAATGACCAGCATCAGAGCAATAAATGCGCCGACGCCGTTCCAGCCATAGTTATGCCAGAAAACATCACCCAGCGTCCCGGCAATACTCGACCCCAGATAGTAACTGAACAGATACAGCGAGGAGGCCTGGCCTTTAGCGCGTTTTGCGCGGGGGCCGATCCAGCTGCTGGCAACTGAGTGGGCTGCGAAGAATCCTGCTGAGAAGAGTAACATTCCGGCAAAGATCAGCCACAGCGAGCTGAATAAGGTCATCAGTAAACCAAACAGCATAACCCCCGTCGAAAACAACATCACCGGACCGCGCCCGTAGCGGGTGGTCATGGTTCCGGCTTTGGGTGAGCTCCGTGTACCGGTCAAATAAGCCAGCGATAATAAGCCAACCACGGCCTGACTGACATGCCAGGGGGAAAGCATCAACCGATAGCCGATGTAATTAAACAGCGTGACGAACGACCCCATCAGCAAAAAGCCTTCTGCGAACAATAACGGTAATCCCCGGTCACGCCAGTGCAGACGAAAGTTGATAAACAACGTCTTAGGTCGCAGCGAAGTCGGGCGAAAATGGCGTGATTCCGGAAGGATTTTCCAGAACATCAACGCCGAGGCTAGCGCGAAACAACCGATTGCCGCCAGAGCAATTCGCCAGTTGAAAAAGTCCGTGAAGACACCACTAATTAAGCGTCCGCTCATGCCGCCAATTGAGTTGCCGCTGATATACAACCCCATCGAAAAGGCCACGAAACTGGGGTGGATTTCCTCGCTAAGATAAGTCATGCCAACAGCTGCCACGCCACTTAACGAAAGCCCAATCAAGGCGCGCATAATCAAAATGCCGTGCCAGCTGGTCATTATTGTCGAAATAACGTACAAATGGAGGCCAACAGTAGCGCCGTGACCATCACTGGTTTGCGACCAATGGCATCGGATAGGGGGCCAGTAAACAGCAAACCAATAGCCAACATCGCCGTGGAAATGGACAGTGAAATACTACTGTTCGCGGGGGTTAAGCCAAACTCCTGCGAAAGCACCGGAAGGATAGGCTGCACACAATAGAGGAGTGCAAAGGTTGCCAGTCCGGCAGAGAACAGCGCCAGGGTGACGCGCATAAATTGCGGCGTACCGCGTTTAATAAATTGATTTGGCTGAGAAATGCTTTGCTTGTCAGTGTCGCTTGCCGGAGCGCCATCAACAGTTGTAGTACGGCTCACTTGAAATCCTTGCTAAATATGCCTGTGGATCAGGCTTATACATAGGTTAGGAAAATCGAATTGTTCTGTCTAATATATTAATGGTAATGCTGCCAACTTACTGATTTAGTGTATGATGGTGATTTTAAGGTGCTTGCGTGGCTTCCATTTCCATCAGATGTCCTTCCTGCTCCGCTACTGAAGGCGTGGTGCGTAACGGCAAAAGCACTGCCGGACATCAGCGCTATCTCTGCTCTCATTGCCGTAAAACATGGCAACTACAGTTCACTTACACCGCCTCTCAGCCCGGTACGCACCAGAAA
>NZ_MIIV01000276.1:0-1343 GCF_001743015.1 Shigella sp. FC1567 | reverse complement strand
AGTACTGCGCATACGATTACCGGGTCATACAGGAGCAGTCTGGTCTGAAAACATCAATGTCGCGTAAAGGTAACTGTTACGACAACGCTCCGATGGAAAGCTTCTGGGGAACGCTGAAAAATGAGAGCCTGAGCCACTATCGTTTTAATAACCGGGATGAAGCCATCTCAGTAATACGGGAATACATTGAGATTTTCTACAATCGTCAGCGTCGTCACTCTCGTCTGGGGAATATCTCCCCGGCAGCCTTCAGGGAAAAATATCATCAGATGGCTGCTCAAAAAAAGAACAAATGGTAGTGTCCGCTATTGCCAGTACACCTCAGTCTTTGATAAACTGATTTATGTTCGGATAGTTTTACCAGATAATCCCTCGCTTACTGTCTGGCTTCCCTAAAGGAGATACTCGTTTGAAGTGGAAGCCTTCCACCCAACAGTTCTGGCGGTATGCTTCAATTTGTCTGGCACCCAGACCAGTGCGAAGCATCAGGCCGTATTCAACCATCCACTCTTCATTAAAGCCATCGCATCACCTCTGGCAGGCGCCAATGTTAGGCTGAAATTGACGCCCGATGTTGATTATTAATAATCAGCTATGAAGTTTTAATTTGAATACAATGCAATTCACGAGGACTGAAGTTTCTCGCAATTAAAATTTATCAGTTTTACTTTCTGCTCTCTGGAAACGCCAGCTTCTTTTTCCCCTGAGAGCATTTTTTCGCATTCTGATTTCGTTAGTTTTGTCTTTGAGTATCTTGTCCAGCTGGCAGGAGAACCACCTTCCTTTTCAATAGTGGCTGTAATTTTATACATGAACACCTCCATTAATATTTTCCCAAAATGCACTTGGTTTTACACCGGAATATTCTCATCGTATCCTGCTTGTTGCGTTTCGTTTTGTGTTTGTGGATCCGGGAATGCATATTCAACGCCTTCCAGTTCAATCCATAGTGCATTACGACCAGCTTTGATTGTCGGCCAGTCCATACCTTTGATTCTTTCCCATTAGCGGGAGGTGGGTAATGACTCCAACTTACTGATAGTGTTTTATGTTCAGATAATGCCCGATGACCTTGTCATGCAGCTCCACCGATTTTGAGAACGACAGTGACTTCCGTCCCAGCCTTGCCAGATGTTGTCTCAGATTCAGATTATGTCGCTCAATGCGCTGAGTGTAACGCTTGCTGATAACGTGCAGCTTTCCCTTCAGGCGTGATTCATACAGCGGCCAGCCATCCGTCATCCATACCACGACCTCAAAGGCCGACAGCAGGCTCAGAAGACGCTCCAGTGTGGCCAGAGTGCGTTCACCGAAGACGTGCGCCACAACCGTCCTCCGTATCC
>NZ_MIIV01000275.1:0-1364 GCF_001743015.1 Shigella sp. FC1567 | reverse complement strand
TGGCTGTTTTACGCGTATGACAGGATACGGAGGACGGTTGTGGCGCACGTCTTCGGTGAACGCACTCTGGCCACACTGGAGCGTCTTCTGAGCCTGCTGTCGGCCTTTGAGGTCGTGGTATGGATGACGGATGGCTGGCCGCTGTATGAATCACGCCTGAAGGGAAAGCTGCACGTTATCAGCAAGCGTTACACTCAGCGCATTGAGCGACATAATCTGAATCTGAGACAACATCTGGCAAGGCTGGGACGGAAGTCACTGTCGTTCTCAAAATCGGTGGAGCTGCATGACAAGGTCATCGGGCATTATCTGAACATAAAACACTATCAGTAAGTTGGAGTCATTACCGGGAGTGTGTGGGGGTGGTGACTATGCCATTAATGCCGCGCTGACAGAAAAACGAATTAAAGCAGTAGTGAGTATTACGGGTGTTAATATCGGGCGTCTTTTTCGGGAAGGTTTCAGCAATTACGATCCGATTGGCGCATTGAATGCAATGGCGTCGCAACGAACCAAAGAGGCTCGTGGTGGAGAATTACAGATCAACGAATTACTTCCCGCCAGCCTGGATGCAGCAAAAGCCCATGGACTGACCGAACGCGATGTTTATGAAGCAACTGACTACTATAAAACACCACGCGGGCAACAACCGGGAGGTGCGACAAAAATGTTGTTCTCACATGCACAGAAAACGCTGGCCTGGGATGCCTTCGCATTTACTGAAGTGTTACTGACTCAGCCGGTGATGGTAGTCGTTGGTGAAAAAGTCGGTGCCTTCGGTGCTTATCGTGATGGACTGGAAGTCTATGGCCGGGCGATGGTTTCGCAGGATCGTCAGTTAGTTTCATTACCCGATTTCTCACATTATGAACTGTATGACAAACCGGAAGCAGTTCAGGAGGCGCTGGAAAAAGTTATTCCTTTTTTCAACCCCCATCTGGGATAAGTTTCATGAGAAATATTATGAAAAATGTACTGATTCTTGGTGCTGGCGGTCAGATAGCCCGCCATGTGAGGTGTACTGGCAATAGCGGACACTACCATTTGTTCTTTTTTTAAGCAGGCATCTGATGATATTTTTCCCTGAAGGCTGCCGGGGAGATATTCCCCAGACGAGAGTGACGACGCTGACGATTGTAGAAAATCTCAATGTATTCCCGTATTACTGAGATGGCTTCATCCCGGTTATTAAAACGATAGTGGCTCAGGCTCTCATTTTTCAGCGTTCCCCAGAAGCTTTCCATCGGAGCGTTGTCGTAACAGTGACCTTTACGCGACATTGATGTTTTCAGACCAGACTGCTCCTGTATGACCCGGTAATCGTATGCGCAGTACTGTGAACCTCGATCAGAGTGGTGGATTAG
>NZ_MIIV01000274.1:0-1409 GCF_001743015.1 Shigella sp. FC1567 | reverse complement strand
CATCAAAATGGTTGTTACCCTGATCCACCCGATCGCGATGGACGACGGTCTGCGTTTCGCAATCCGTGAAGGCGGCCGTACCGTTGGCGCGGGCGTTGTTGCTAAAGTTCTGGGTTAATTACACGTTAATTAGTTTTGAATTGAAAAGGGCGCTTCGGCGCCCTTTTTGCTGCCCGTAATTTGAGCTCGAAATATTTAGTCGTAATTTTGCTCGCTGAACTATGGCGCAAATAAAACTGTGCTATTGTAATCATAATCATTCTCATTTACACTTTGCGCAGAATTTGAACGGGAGCAATCATGTACGTTTGTTTGTGTAATGGTGTAAGTGACAAAAAAATTCGCCAGGCAGTCCGTCAGTTTCATCCGCAATCTTTCCAACAATTGCGTAAGTTTATTCCTGTGGGAAATCAATGCGGTAAGTGCATTCGCGCCGCGCGCGAAGTGATGCAGGACGAGTTGATGCAGATGCCAGAATTTAAAGAGATTGCCTGAAGACCACGCTTATTTTTTGACATCCCGCTAGCCCCATCTACGCTCTAATAGTGGAAGCGGAGGGACTATAAAATGAAAGGTGATGTTAAAATCATAAATTATCTCAATAAACTATTGGGAAATGAGCTTGTCGCAATCAATCAGTATTTTCTCCATGCCCGGATGTTTAAAAACTGGGGCCTGATGCGTCTCAATGACGTCGAATACCATGAATCCATCGATGAGATGAAACACGCTGATAAATATATCGAGCGTATTTTGTTTTTAGAAGGAACCCCCAACTTACAGGATTTAGGCAAACTGGGGATTGGTGAAGATGTCGAGGAGATGCTGCAATCCGACCTGCGATTAGAACAGGAAGGCGCGAAGGATCTGCGTGAGGCTATCGCATATGCCGACAGCGTTCATGACTATGTTAGCCGCGATATGATGATCGAGATCCTTGCTGATGAAGAAGGTCATATCGACTGGCTCGAAACTGAACTGGATCTCATCGGTAAAATTGGCCTACAAAATTACCTGCAATCACAAATTAAAGTTAAAGATTAACGGCCTATCAGCAAACTATCCCAGCCTATAACGAAACCCGCAGCCGCCAGAAATGGCCCAAAAGGCAGTAATGCCAGTCAGTTAAGCAACTGACTGGCTCTTTTTCGGGGCTGTGGGGTATTTCCAGGGCCTCTCCTTTACCACTCTCGGAAGGCCCTTCCCCTTCTCGTCGGTAATTTCACAAGTTGTCCCATACTTGCAAGATCGCGCATCAGCTCCGGTATACGTCCCGGTGAAGCGCCCTGCAATGTCATCAGCATTCTCATCACCATTCCGCATGATTCTGAGAAACTCAGTTGATTCGGCCAGTAACCTTTCAGATGTTCCGCCATTTTAATCATCTGATATCTCACCAGATTATAAGC
>NZ_MIIV01000273.1:0-1410 GCF_001743015.1 Shigella sp. FC1567 | reverse complement strand
GTGCGCTGGGTTATCGCTCGCCACGGGAATATCTGCGGCAGCGGGCTTGTAATGGGTTAAGTGATAACAGATGTCTGGAAATATAGGGGCAAATCCAACCTTCAAAATAAACGTTTAATAGGGACAATCACCATTTGGATTGTCCGCTGAGGAGGCGAACGTTTTCCTAGACAGCTTTATCATGTCAGCCCACATTGTTGGCGCTGACAATACTAAGGACAAACGATGGGGAAGTAGCTTTTTAGCGTTATTTTCGGGAGTAAAAAACATGGTATCTTTCCGTATGTCAGTTGTATCTTGCTGGTATTCGTAGTCGTGATAAGGCATACAACGATATTTATCTTCACGTTAGTGAAGAATAAGTTGTTTTGTGATCTATGTTAATCTGGGATTACAATCCGGGCTTGATACATCGCATCACGACTTTTATTCTCTTCAGAATAGAATATGTTACTCCCCGTTTTACAGGCTCAGGATTTGAATTACAAATTATACTTTTAAGTGAACAATAACTAGGGGTATTTCTTATTTCCTGAAACCAGGCTTGGCCCATTTCGGGATGAGTTTGAAAAAACTCCTGACGCATACGATAGTGATGAAATAAACGAAACAAATTACGTCAACAAACTCAGGCGTCTTGCCTGACATGCTCCTGACATCATTGATATTCACGCTCATCTGGCATATGCATTTGCGCTCTTTATGCTGCAATTCTGGCGAATGTTCATTTACAGCGTCATCAGGATGCCGTTATACTCATTGATAAAATACTAACATATAACCCTGAGAATAATCAGGGGACACGCTGGTTACTGGGGACGGAATTGTTACGTGCTGGCAAGCATGACAGGGCTCTGTACGTATTGACAGGACATGTCAATGAATTTCCCCCCTACTGGTACGAGCTTGCTCTTTTACATTTTATGAATGAGGCATATATTAATGCTGCAACGGCATTTCGATATGGATTTTTAACAAGCATATATTGTTGAAATGCTTTGTTAGAATCTTTATCCATTCCCTGGGGCTGTATAGTATGATTTTTCAGGTATTTCTGAATACAGCCAAATATTATTGCAAAATATTCTCTAAATTATTAGTTAAATATCCATAAGCATTATTGCCTGGGAACTGGACATATAATTACTCTTCTGTGCTAAAGGAACGTTCTGAAATGTTTAAGTATGCAGAGATGTTGATGGCGGAAGAAGATAATAAAGTATGTGAACTTATTTTTAAACAACAAGATAATTTGATTTTAAAAATAAATGATAGATTTCCCAGAATAATTATAAAGAAATACCGAACATTACAGGTAATGACTCCAACTTACTGATAGTGTTTTATGTTCAGATAATGCCCGATGACCTTGTCATGCAGCTCCACCGATTTTGAGAACGACAGTGACTT
>NZ_MIIV01000272.1:0-1411 GCF_001743015.1 Shigella sp. FC1567 | reverse complement strand
AACCGTTCTGACAGCTTCGGCTTTGAACTCTTTAGAGTAACGTTGGTTTTTTCTGCTCATTATTAGCTCCTTCTGATGCCATTCTATTTCAGGAAGGAGTGTCCGTTAAACTCAGGCTACCTCAATCTTCTCTTATTTTGAAATACAGATTCGTCAGATAAGTCAGAAGCCCCAGAAGCAGACTTCCCAGCACACCAATCGCAGCCCACTGTGATGGACTGACCTGATCCAACCACTGCAAAAACCAGTAGCCGGCACTGCCGGCGGAGGTGCCGTAGGCAATGCCCGTTGAAATTTTGTCCATGGATTTCATAGCCTCACCTCCGCAAATAACGGATGGCGTAGTTTTACACTGAGAAATGAAAGGGATTTGAAAAGAAAAAAACGCAAAAGCGGGCGAAACGATATATACAGTAAGGAAAGCACTCTATCCAACAAACCACCCACAGTTAATCGGAATAAAAGCAGAGTGCTTATGAATGATCGCACGCCCGAAGGTTAGTATTTCTGCACAGCAATTTTGCAAAAAAAGGCGATCATTCATAACTTAAACGTCTTTCAGTCACTCCGGGATTTCCCATCATCGCAGACTGAAAGACTCTGACTGGAGCGGGCAGCGGGAATCGAACCCGCATCATCAGCTTGGAAGGCTGAGGTAATAGCCATTATACGATGCCCGCATATGGTGCCGACTACCGGAATCGAACTGGTGACCTACTGATTACAAGTCAGTTGCTCTGCCTGCTGAGCTAAGTCGGCGCTGGCCCACCACCGAGGACTCGAACCTCGCACCGTCAACTTAGAAGGTTGATGCTCTATCCGGATGAGCTAGTGGTGGTTGGTGGCCCTTGCTGGACTTGAACCAGCGACCTGGCGATTATGAGTCGCTCGCTCTGACCAACTGAGCTAAAGGGCCGGAGGCAGAATAATAACCATATGTCATCACATCTGCAAACTCATCTGACCACCAGCACGTTTAACGTCCTGTGCCGTTTTTCAGGTATAAAAAAACCCGCATAAAGCGGGCTCTTTCAAATGTCCATGTGAAGTGGTCAACAAAAACTGGCCACCGAGTTAGAGTTTTTCCAGTATCGATTTTCCGATTCGTTTGGGGGTAACCCACCGTTATATTCGTGCGGTCTTAGTGCGCTGTAATATCCAACGATATAGTCCGTTATGGCGTGAGCTGCCTCGCTGGGTAATGCTGCCAACTTACTGATTTAGTGTATGATGGTGATTTTAAGGTGCTTGCGTGGCTTCCATTTCCATCAGATGTCCTTCCTGCTCCGCTACTGAAGGCGTGGTGCGTAACGGCAAAAGCACTGCCGGACATCAGCGCTATCTCTGCTCTCATTGCCGTAAAACATGGCAACTACAGTTCACTTACACCGCCTCTCAGCCCGGTACGCAC
>NZ_MIIV01000271.1:0-1428 GCF_001743015.1 Shigella sp. FC1567 | reverse complement strand
GCGAGACGACGCTGCGACGTTCTGTTCGCCATGATGCGCGACGGGACTTTTTATACCCCGCAGGGGTCATAACATGCTTGACAACTTAATAGGGGCACCCCCCTGGCTATTGTGCGCTCATACACTCAAATTAAAGATAGGTTCTAAATAAATGAGCGTTTTTTGATAGTCTATTTCATTAGGTAATATATATTTGTAACAAATCAATCAAAATGGAATAAAATCATGCTACCATCTATTTCAATCAACAATACCAGCGCAACTTACCCAGAATCCATTAATGAAAATAACAATGATGAAGTTAATGGATTAGTACAAGAGCTCAAAAACCTTTTTAATGGTAAGGAAGGAATAAGCACCTGTATTAAACATCTACTTGAGCTTATAAAAAACGCCATACGAGTAAACGACGATCCTTATAGATTTAATATTAATAATTCCTCAGTTACTTATATTGATATTGGCTCCAATGATACAGACCATATTACTATTGGTATCGACAACCAAGAACCAATAGAATTACCTGCGAACTATAAAGACAAAGAACTCGTCCGTACTATCATTAATGACAACATAGTTGAGAAGACTCATGATATCAATAACAAGGAAATGATCTTCAGCGCATTAAAAGAAATATATGATGGAGCTCCTAGTTTTATCTTCGATAAGATATCACACAAACTCAGACATACGGTAACGGAATTTGATGAGAGCGGGAAAAGCGAACCAACGGACTTATTTACCTGGTACGGTAAAGATAAAAAAGGCGACTCTCTCGCTATTGTAATTAAAAATAAAAACGGAAATGATTACTTATCCCTCGGTTACTACGATCAGGACGACTACCACATTCAAAGAGGAATTCGTATTAATGGTGATAGTCTCACCCAATATTGTAGTGAAAACGCCAGGAGTGCTTCAGCGTGGTTTGGGTAATGACTCCAACTTACTGATAGTGTTTTATGTTCAGATAATGCCCGATGACCTTGTCATGCAGCTCCACCGATTTTGAGAACGACAGTGACTTCCGTCCCAGCCTTGCCAGATGTTGTCTCAGATTCAGATTATGTCGCTCAATGCGCTGAGTGGATTTGCCCCTATATTTCCAGACATCTGTTATCACTTAACCCATTACAAGCCCGCTGCCGCAGATATTCCCGTGGCGAGCGATAACCCAGCGCACTATGCGGATGCCATTCGTTATAATGCTCGAACGCCTCTGCAAGGTTCTTTGCTGCCGTTAACCCGTCTGGTTTGGGCATGATACTGATGTAGTCACGCTTTATCGTTTTCACGAAGCTCTCTGCTATTCCGTTACTCTCCGGACTCCGCACCGCCGTGTTCTTCGGTTCAAGTCCCAACATCCGGGCGAACTGGCGTGTTTCATTAGCCCGGTAGCATGAACCATTATCCGTCAGCCACTCCACT
>NZ_MIIV01000270.1:0-1492 GCF_001743015.1 Shigella sp. FC1567 | reverse complement strand
TTTCTGGTGCGTACCGGGCTGAGAGGCGGTGTAAGTGAACTGTAGTTGCCATGTTTTACGGCAATGAGAGCAGAGATAGCGCTGATGTCCGGCAGTGCTTTTGCCGTTACGCACCACGCCTTCAGTAGCGGAGCAGGAAGGACATCTGATGGAAATGGAAGCCACGCAAGCACCTTAAAATCACCATCATACACTAAATCAGTAAGTTGGCAGCATTACCCTTTCATCTTACCTTCGCCCGCATCGCCTTCAATCAGTTTCGTCTGTACCAGATGCGCTTCATTCAATGCCATCCGTGACTGATCCATCATGGCTTTTGCTGCGGCAAAATCGCCCTGCTTCGCCTGTTTCAGTGCCGCATACGCCAGGCTGCGCGCTTGTCCGGAGTTGATGATAAGCCCCATCACCACTTCTTCCAGCTCTTCAGCTTCTGTTTGCGTATCGGGAATGTTATCGAGATCCATCATACATCGTTCCTCTCTCTTCTTACCGGCACGATTAACCGTACCGGCATCGATTAAAATTTCAGGGCGTTAGCGATATCTTCTTCGCTCTCTTCTTTATCAATCGCGTTTTGCGCTTTGTTAGCCACCACAACAAAGGGCAGATAAATTAACGTTGCGATACCAAGGTTGAAGAGTGCGACCAGCAATGCAGCGACGCTACCGTTGGTGTTAAAGAAGGCTCCCAGACCGGTTGGCATGGTCCACGGTGCAATATTGGTCACCGGAGGAATAATGCCCATGTAGTACGCTGCGAGGGTGATTGCCGCCAGAATCGGTTGTACCAGTACAAACGGGATAAACATCACCGGGTTCATGATAATTGGCAGACCAAACAGAATCGGTTCGTTAATCTGGAAGATGCCGGACGGCAGCGCCAGTTTTGCCACCTGACGATAATCAGCACGGCGAGAGGCGATAAAGATAGCCAGGATCAGGCCTAAAGTCGCACCACTGCCCCAAGGAAAATAAAGGAGTCCAGCATCGGCTTGGCCCAGATATGGAAGGTCTTACCGGCTGCCAGCGCCGCTTCGACGGAACCATATTGCTGATAGGTCGCGATATTTTCCAGCGCCCACAGCGTCATAATGCCGTTGTCCAGTGCGGTCAGCGCCAGCGCGCCATGAATACCGAAGAACCAGTGAACCGCCCCGGGTTTCCTGGAGAGTGTTTTATCTGTGAACTCAGGCTGCCAGATCATCGTTTCCGATGGAAGCATAATAAGCTTTTTCTGCTTCTGCCGGAGGGATGTGGCCCAGCCTTTCCAGCAATCGTCGATTATTATACCAGTCCACCCACGTGAGTGTGGCCAGTTCCACTTCTGCACGGTTTTTCCAGCTCTTACGGTGTATTACCTCCGCTTTGTAAAGACCATTGATGCTCTCCGCCATCGCGTTGTCATACGAGTCGCCTGTACTTCCTGTTGATGCCAGTAATCCGGCTTCCTTAAGCCGCTGTGTGTAGGCCAGCGATACATACTGAGAACCTTT
>NZ_MIIV01000269.1:0-1513 GCF_001743015.1 Shigella sp. FC1567 | reverse complement strand
AAAGGTTCTCAGTATGTATCGCTGGCCTACACACAGCGGCTTAAGGAAGCCGGATTACTGGCATCAACAGGAAGTACAGGCGACTCGTATGACAACGCGATGGCGGAGAGCATCAATGGTCTTTACAAAGCGGAGGTAATACACCGTAAGAGCTGGAAAAACCGTGCAGAAGTGGAACTGGCCACACTCACGTGGGTGGACTGGTATAATAATCGACGATTGCTGGAAAGGCTGGGCCACATCCCTCCGGCAGAAGCAGAAAAAGCTTATTATGCTTCCATCGGAAACGATGATCTGGCAGCCTGAGTTCACAGATAAAACACTCTCCAGGAAACCCGGGGCGGTTCAGTATGACGTCCTGCGCCAGTATGTGCTGATGCCCGGTAAAGTTCATGCGGATGATATCCCCGTTCCGGTCCAGGAGCCGGGCAGTGGTAAAACAAGAACTGCCCGGCTGTGGGTCTATGTCCGTGATGACCGTAACGCCGGTTCACAGATGCCCCCGGCGGTCTGGTTCGCGTACAGCCCGGACCGGAAAGGTATCCATCCACAGAATCACCTGGCTGGTTACAGCGGTGTGCTTCAGGCAGATGCTTACGGTGGTTACCGGGCGTTATACGAATCCGGCAGAATAACGGAAGCCGCGTGTATGGCCCATGCCCGGAGAAAAATCCACGATGTGCATGCAAGAGTGCCAACCGACATCACCACGGAAGCCCTGCAGCGTATCGGTGAACTGTATACCATCGAGGCAGAAGTCCGGGGATGTTCAGCAGAACAGCGTCTGGCGGCAAGAAAAGCAAGAGCCGCGCCACTGATGCAGTCACTGTATGACCGGATACAGCAACAGATGAAAACACTGTCGCGTCACTCGGATACGGCAAAAGCGTTCGCATACCTACTGAAACAGTGGAAGGCCCTGAACGTGTACTGCAGTAATGGCTGGGTGGAAATCGACAACAACATCGCAGAGAACGCCTTACGGGGAGTGGCCGTAGGCCGGAAAAACTGGCTCTTCGCGGGTTCCGACAGCGGTGGCGAACATGCGGTGGTGTTGTACTCGCTGATCGGCACATGCCGTCTGAACAATGTAGAGCCAGAAAAATGGCTGCGTTACGTTATTGAGCATCTCCAGGACTGGCCGGCAAACCGGGTACGCGATCTGTTGCCCTGGAATGAGGTGTACTGGCAATAGCGGACACTACCATTTGTTCTTTTTTTAATCAGCCATCTGATGATATTTTTCCCTGAAGGCTGCCGGGGAGATATTCCCCAGACGAGAGTGACGACGCTGACGATTGTAGAAAATCTCAATGTATTCCCGTATTACTGAGATGGCTTCATCCCGGTTATTAAAACGATAGTGGCTCAGGCTCTCATTTTTCAGCGTTCCCCAGAAGCTTTCCATCGGAGCGTTGTCGTAACAGTGACCTTTACGCGACATTGATGTTTTCAGACCAGACTGCTCCTGTATGACCCGGTAATCGTATGCGCAGTACTGTGAACCTCGATC
>NZ_MIIV01000268.1:0-1534 GCF_001743015.1 Shigella sp. FC1567 | reverse complement strand
TAGCGGAGCAGGAAGGACATCTGATGGAAATGGAAGCCACGCAAGCACCTTAAAATCACCATCATACACTAAATCAGTAAGTTGGCAGCATTACCAAGCAAAAGTTATCGTGAGTTTTTAGTACAGATTTTTTTGGATTTACTAATAGTTCCATCATTGCAAACAAATTTTCCATCGGAGGTACAGTGAGAGACACCTCCCTTTTTCCCAGAACAAGGATAATTTTTAGCATAGGTAGTTAGTGGGCTTAATAACAAAGAGCATGATAAAACCACAAAAAATACTTTACCAAGCATAGTTTCCTCCCGGTATTATCTAACATATTTAACTGTTAAACTTATAATTTTACCAATTATTTCAATGTCTTCTATCTTACATTCGAAGGCTCTGTTTCCACCCTCGACGAAGATTCTTCCACCGGGTAAACGAGTAATGTCACGGATCGTTACTTCGCCATCAATACTTATTACCCATTTACCATCACGTATGTCATCAAATTCTTTATCACAAATAAATTCAGAATTGTTATCTGTGATGACAAAAGGTTTTTTAAACGTAGAGGGTAGAAATCCCTTATCAAAAATATAAAAACCGTCTTCACGCAAGGCACCATCAGATAATACATATTTAGCAACTTCCATAGTATTTGTATTACCTGAAGTTTGCTTTGAACCATGTCCGGTTGTGAGCCAATTAAGCGAGGTGCCCGTTTCAAGGGCGCACTGGATTACCCATTCTGCTGGGAATGAGTCACGCATGTAGCGTGTGGCGAGTGTACTTTTAGAGATTCCTAAATGATCGCACAACGCCTGTCGAGTCTTGAATCCATAAGCTTCTACCATGCGCTCTATGGCGCCTCGTCCGCCTTTCTCCAAATTCATGGTCACTCCAAGTGAACTTTTATCTTGACGATTTCACTGTGCAATCGTATGTTTATGGTGTTCACAAAATACAAACGATCCGTATTCGTCCTGATTAATCATCATTAAACGAGGAATGTTGCATCATGAGACCTAACATTTCAATCACTCTTACCACGCCTCATGTGACTATTGAACGCTATAGCGAGCTGACAGGGCTATCCATCGATACCATCAATGACATGTTGGCTGATGGACGCCTTATCCGTCACCGTCTGCGCAAAGATAAAAAACGCGAAAAAGTGATGATCAACATAGCAGCAATGACCGTTGATGCGCTTTCAGAATGCAATCTAAACCTTAATTAGTTCGATTCTGAAATACATCAGAGGCATTGACCATGTTTGATTACCAAGTTTCCAAACATCCACATTTTGATGAAGCCTGTCGTGCATTTGCACTGCGCCACAATCTGGTGCAACTGGCAGAACGTGCAGGCATGAATGTGCAGATTCTGCGGAACAAGCTGAACCCAGCTCAGCCTCATTTATTAACCGCACCAGAAATCTGGCTGCTTTGAAGTGGCACACTGAATTTGGCCACCTGAACAGAGGTGATATGCTCACCTCAGAACAACACAGGTGCTCCAATGAAAAAAAGAAATTTTAGCGCAG
>NZ_MIIV01000267.1:0-1549 GCF_001743015.1 Shigella sp. FC1567 | reverse complement strand
TGGCTGTTTTACGCGTATGACAGGATACGGAGGACGGTTGTGGCGCACGTCTTCGGTGAACGCACTCTGGCCACACTGGAGCGTCTTCTGAGCCTGCTGTCGGCCTTTGAGGTCGTGGTATGGATGACGGATGGCTGGCCGCTGTATGAATCACGCCTGAAGGGAAAGCTGCACGTTATCAGCAAGCGTTACACTCAGCGCATTGAGCGACATAATCTGAATCTGAGACAACATCTGGCAAGGCTGGGACGGAAGTCACTGTCGTTCTCAAAATCGGTGGAGCTGCATGACAAGGTCATCGGGCATTATCTGAACATAAAACACTATCAGTAAGTTGGAGTCATTACCCATTGCGTCCCTGCACTCGAATAATGGTGAAGAAAGCATGATGAATATATCACGATAACGTTCAGTATGTATCGAGGATAGATGGAGTTACTCCTCTCTGAAATAGAATTACTGCTCTACTTTTTCTGTTTCCAGAAATTATTAGTAACAAACCCTGATATATTCTTTTGAAAATGGAGCTTAAACGAGTCTGAAATTAACTTCAGATATTAGAATGCCGTTGGCTTTGTTTTTCAACAATTCCTACTTCATTTATCTTTGTCAACCATTGCATTTCTGTAGCAGTGAATTTCAACGTTTTCGTCCGGTTGGTAGCAGGTATTTGTAATTCGTATATAGCTGCTTTTTTATTGAAAACAGTATATCCATCTGTAGTAACAGTAGAAGATAATAATACAGGATTTGACACTTCAAGGATGATATTTTCTTGTTTTTGTGGAAGGCAAGGGAATATAGTTTGTGTAAGCATATTGCTTCCTTATGTTATATTTTAGTAAAGAATTTATTTTTTACATTATAGTCGGCTAAATGAAGTTTACTGTAAAAAAACGATACTTTTTTCGTAAGCGATGAGATGTGGAGCCAGAAAAATGGCTGCGTTACGTCATTGAACTGTCCTTGACCCACGATATTCAGACAGTCGTTGTATCTTAAGTTGACATTACCCGCTGACGTCGATATTCCCTTGGTGAGAGATAACCCAACGCACTATGCGGATGGTTTTCATTGTAATGCTCGATCGCCACTGCAAGGTTATGCAATGCCATTCTTGGTTTCGGCATGAACGCGATGCAGTCTTCCTTCATCGTTTTCACGAACCGTTCTGCTATTCCATTACTCTGAGGGCTACTGACTGCCGTCGTGCAGGGCTCCAGATTCAACTCTCTGGCGAACTGCCGTGTTTCATGAGCCGTATAAGCCGAACCGTTATCGGCCACTGGATTGGCCGTTCCGGTCCTTTATCGCCATATCGCTGACATGACATCCTGCACCGTTGCTTTGTCATAATCTCCCGTGCCTGCTGCCCAGTCTATGGCTTCACGATCGCAATATGGAACGTAACGCTGTCATCGGGAGAATCGTCAATGCGGCATTCGGTTAACGCTGATATGACTTTCCGTGTCAAACCGGAATCTCTAATTTTGACGATTTTCTTTTTAGGTTTAATTCCCTGAGGGCGACGTAGCAGTAAATCCGACGG
>NZ_MIIV01000266.1:0-29322 GCF_001743015.1 Shigella sp. FC1567 | reverse complement strand
TTTCTGGTGCGTACCGGGCTGAGAGGCGGTGTAAGTGAACTGTAGTTGCCATGTTTTACGGCAATGAGAGCAGAGATAGCGCTGATGTCCGGCAGTGCTTTTGCCGTTACGCACCACGCCTTCAGTAGCGGAGCAGGAAGGACATCTGATGGAAATGGAAGCCACGCAAGCACCTTAAAATCACCATCATACACTAAATCAGTAAGTTGGCAGCATTACCCACCGTTTTTATATTGATGATTTGAAATGGAATTATAAAAAAAGCGGCATTTCTGCCGCTTCCAGGATTGTTACCGCCATTTTTTGGGCCTGCCTCCGATCTTCATAGATGCCGGACGTACGACCTTATCAATACTTACCGCCAGATTTCTGGAAGCGCCACGGGATACCAGAAAATCTACTACCTGTTTTTTTGATGGGGCCGTCGTTCTGTCCTCCGGATCGTAGGTTGACCAAAATTCATGCTGAACCATCAGGGCCAGTTGCAGCCCGTCGCAATTGCATCTGATATTTTTTTGCATCTTAACGGTTTCATGTTTCACGGCCTTGTCGTTAAATTTGATGCAATTATACGACGGTTTTACATGGTTTTCGTAGTTTTTACTGGTTTTCTGTACAGCTACACGGCTCGGATACCCCTTTTACCACTGGCGAGGGTTACGCCCGTCGCCGCAGCCTCGACAAATTCGCCCCACCAGCGCATCAGCACGATGCGTTTTTCTATGTAGTTGCTCCGGTTGTATGCCCGTCTAACTTCGTTGGTGTCGACGTGGGCAAGTGCCGCCTCTATTACGTCCGGCTCGAATCCTTCCTCGTTCGCTGCTGTGCTGAATATGGCGCGTAATCCATGAGACACCAGCACGCCAGCGAATCCCATACGCCGCAATGCTGCGTTAGCTGTCTGGCTGTTCATCGGCTGCTGTGGGTCTTTCAGACTTGGGAAAACGTAATTGCGGTGGTGGCTGATTGGTTTCATGGCCTCCAGCACCGCCATAGCCTGACCGGAAAGCGGGATAACGTGATCCCTGCGCATCTTCATGCGTCCGGCAGGTATCGTCCATTGCTTCGCGTCCAGGTTGATTTCATCCCACCGCGTTGATGACGCTTCGGCGGGACGGGTTACGGTCAGTAACTGCCATTCAATCAGTAATCTGGTCTGCCGTTCTGTTGCCGATACTGATAAAGCCTGCATAAGCTCCGGCAGCTGTTCGGGGCGGATTGTTGGCATATGTTTTTTTACAGGTGAGGGAAACGCCTTACGCACATTCATAGCCGGATTGGCATCAATCAGCCCACTGTTGGCGGCGTAATCCATTACCTCATTAACGCGCTGTAAAACCCGCTTGAGTGTTTCCAGGTTGCCGCGCTCCTTGATGGGTGTAAGCACTTCAACGAACCTTCGGGCGGTGAGGGTATCTATTGGCGTGTTGCCGATGAACGGGAATACATATTTATCCAGCGAACGCCAGATGTCTTTAATCGTGTTGGGGGCCAGATTCTGGCTGATTTTCACCTGGTACCATGCCGCCGCCACATTTTCGAACGTGTTCCCTTGTCTTCGGGCCTCTGCCTCTCGTTTTTTCTTCTCATGGCCCTGCGGGTCAGTTCCGGCACTGATTAACGCTCTGTACTCGCTACGGCGTTTTCTGGCATCAGCCAGGGAAACATCATCAAGCGATCCAAAACTCAGCAATATTCTTTTTTTGTCCGATGGCCGGTAGTAGGAAAATCGCCAGAGTTTTGATCCGGACGGTTTGACCAGGAGAAAAAGCCCTCCGCCGTCCTGTAGGGTGTATTCCTTTTCCGCTGGTCTGGCTGCTTTGATCTGCACCGTGGTTAATGGGGGTGTTTTTCTCGCCATATGTATATGATTCCACACGAAAAAACAGGGTTTTAGTTATACGGCTTTAGTTATACGCAAGCCCGTATAACTAAGCGTATAACTAAAAAATCCGGCTGATAGCTTATAAATCCGGTGATGTCCGGTGACTAAAAACCATAAAAAAACCCGCTAATCAAGGATTAGCGGGCTTTTCGTGTCTAAAAACTGTTAATTCCGGTGGTATCCGGTGGGCGATTTGGTCGGCACGAGAGGATTTGAACCTCCGACCCCCGACACCCCATGACGGTGCGCTACCAGGCTGCGCTACGTGCCGACTCGTGGCTGCTAATACTACCGTTTTCCACACCGATTGCAAGTAAGATATTTCGCTAACTGATTTATAATTAATCAGTTAGCGATAAAACGCTTCTCGTCTGTCAGCACTTGCAATAACAAACTTAACTGTGGTTTTTCATCTTTCACTCTTTCACCACGTAAGTTGTAAGTGCGGTATTTACCGTTATTGTTCAGCACCAGCGTCTTTTTCGGGGTGGTAATTGCCAGCGTATCGTTATCCGCTGCAGTGACCCAGTAATGACGGCGTTGAGGGTTGAACAAATCCTGACCTTGCGAATATTCGCTGGCAGGTGTGCTGACATGTAGCAGGCGTTGCATCAGCGTCGTCATCAGATCGGTATGATCAGTCAGCGCATTAATACGCTGCGCCGGCGTGCCTGGCCAGTGAATCACTAATGGCACCTGCAGATGACCGTGGGACCAGTCAAAGGTTTCTTCGTCTTCGCTCAGCGGAATACCCCGACCGGCAGTGATAATCACAACCGTATTGTCCAGTTTGCCAGAATCAAGCAGTGCATTGAGCACGCGGTTGATCTGGTCATCGACATTGCCTGCCGCCCGGCTATATTTCCGTGCAAATGCCTGCTGATTGCTGTCGTCAATGTTAGTGCCATTGAAAGAGACCCACGAGAACCAGCGGTTATCTTCTTGTGCGTAGCGGCCCAGCCAGTTGATCCACTGCGTGGCGGTCTGCTCGTCGGATTGGGGGCGTACGCTCGGCATCGAGAAATCTGACAACAATGCCTGGCGATACAGCGGACTGGTAAAGCCATCTGACGAGAATAATCCCAGCTGATAGCCTTGCTGATTAAGCGCAGTAATTAACGCCGCAGGGGTACGGGTCGACAGAATGCCGTCCATATAGCTCGGCGAGATGCCATAGAACAGGCCAAAGATGCCGTTGTCTGTAGTGTTGCCGGAGCTCATATGGCGCGTGAACGAAATATTTTGCTCAGCAAAACCTGCCAGCGCAGGCATCTGCTTCTCGAAGCGTGAGTAGTTCAGGCCATCGACAGTAATCAACAGCACATTCTGCCCGGTGCCCATATCGCGATAGCGCAGTTCGCTTAACGGATACTGTACGGAAACGGCGTCTGGATTACCTTGCTCAATAAGACGGCGTTGATACTCCTGCGCATCAAGCAGGCCATGCTTCTCAAGGAAACGTCGCGCCGTCATCGGGTACGAAAGCGGCAGGTTAGCGCGCTGCATGGTGATCGGGCGATAGAAGTTGGCATCGGCCCAGATATACACCACATGCGAGGCGATAAAGGCGATAAATAAGAATGCGGCCAGCGGGCGCGCGAAGCGTCGACGACGCGTCAGGCTGCGCAGCTTTTGCCAGCTCCACGTCGCAAACACCAGTTCAAGCAATAAAATAACCGGCACGCTGATGAACATCAGCTGCCAGTCGCGCGCCATCTCATTTTCGTCTGGGTTGATAACCAACTGCCAGACGATGGGATTAAGATGGAGATGGAAACGAGTAAAGACTTCGCTATCGATCAGTAATAGCGTCATTCCCGCCGTTGCCAGAATGACGGACAAAAACCTCATCAGCCTCTGGGAGCCGACGATAAAGGTCAGCGGGAAGAGGATCAGCAAGTAGGTGGCGAACACCAGGAAGCTGAAATGGCCGATAATGCTTACGTAGGAATAAATGCGACCAGCAAGCGTTGTCGGCCAGTCGGCGATAAACAGGTAACGGCTGCCAATGACGAGCGAAAGCAGAATATTGAACAGTGCAAACCAGTGCCCCCAACTGACCATCTGGGAGACTTTTTCACGGTAGCGCTGACGATGAGTTACCATAACCTGTTATCTGTTTCCCTTAGTGCGCTTTGTCTTCGTTGATAGAGGACTGTAAGGCGCGGGCAAAAGAGTTGGCAATTGCCTGGCGTTGGGCCGGGGCAATGCTGGTGTTGATAAGGTTAGTGACCATGTTGCCTAACACCATCAGGGAAAGGTCGGTCGGAGCCTTATGTTTTTCCAGTACGTTGAGCAGCTCTGCGAGCAATTGTTCAACCTGTTCATCACTGTAGCGGGAAATTTGTGGCATAAATCGAAATCAGTTAGTTGATGAAAGGGCAACATATTACCGTAGCAACGGTTTTTTTTCTGCTTTTTTATGCGTTAAATCATTCTCGTTACGCTGCCTTCTGTAAAATGACCGCCATCTTTTATTGCGTCGCTTAACCGGCGGTGGTTGAATACCGCCCGGTCTTAAAGGAGAGTTTATCATGAGTCTGGATATCAACCAGATTGCTCTGCACCAGCTTATCAAGCGTGATGAGCAGAACCTTGAGCTGGTGTTGCGCGATTCATTGCTGGAACCGACAGAAACCGTCGTTGAGATGGTGGCAGAACTGCATCGGGTCTATAGCGCCAAAAATAAAGCTTACGGCTTGTTTAGCGAAGAGAGTGAACTGGCGCAGACGCTGCGCTTACAGCGTCAGGGCGAAGAGGACTTTCTGGCATTTAGCCGCGCGGCAACCGGGCGCCTGCGTGACGAATTAGCGAAATATCCTTTTGCTGACGGTGGATTCGTGCTGTTTTGCCACTACCGTTATCTGGCGGTGGAGTATCTGCTGGTGGCAGTTCTGAGCAACCTGAGCAGTATGCGCGTTAACGAAAATCTCGACATCAACCCAACCCATTATCTTGATATCAATCATGCGGATATTGTTGCGCGTATCGATTTAACCGAATGGGAAACCAATCCAGAGTCCACCCGCTATCTCACTTTCCTGAAAGGGCGAGTAGGGCGCAAAGTGGCGGATTTCTTTATGGATTTCCTCGGGGCCAGCGAAGGATTGAACGCGAAAGCGCAAAACCGTGGGCTGTTGCAAGCGGTTGATGATTTCACTGCCGAAGCACAACTGGATAAAGCAGAGCGACAGAACGTGCGCCAGCAGGTTTATAGCTACTGTAATGAGCAGCTGCAGGCAGGCGAAGAGATCGAACTGGAATCGCTGTCGAAAGAGCTGGCAGGCGTAAGCGAAGTGAGCTTCACGAAGTTTGCGGCTGAAAAAGGCTACGAACTGGAAGAGAGCTTCCCGGCAGACCGTAGCACACTGCGTCAGTTGACGAAGTTTGCCGGTAGCGGCGGTGGCTTGACTATTAACTTTGATGCGATGCTGTTAGGTGAACGCATCTTCTGGGATCCAGCAACCGATACCTTGACCATTAAAGGCACGCCGCCGAATTTGCGCGACCAATTGCAGCGCCGGACGTCTGGCGGCAATTAATCGGTTTTGTATTCTGAATGCCAGATGCGGCGTGAACGCCTTATCTGGCCTGCAAAAAATAGCAATACCGTAATCAGGCATAATCTGCAGATACAAAAAACCCCGCCGGAGCGGGGTTTTTTACAACTTATTCAGCAATTAAGCGCGAACGAAGTCGATGTGCTGCAGCTTCGGTTTGTACGGGTGACGCTGTACGTCCTGAGCTTTAACTTTGATTTCTTTACCGTCAACAACGATGGCCAGAACTTCGCTGTAGAATTCAGCTTTAGCTTGCATGTTCATGACTTTGTCGTGATCCAGCTCGATAGCCAGCGGTGCTTCTTTGCCACCGTAGATGATTGCCGGGAACTTGTTAGCGGCACGCAGGCGGCGGCTCGCACCCTTACCCTGCTCTTTACGTACTTCTGCGTTGATAGTAAACATTTCTTTCTCTCTTAAATTAATCCTGCTACAGGCGACCCAGCAACAGGTAAGTGATCTGCTTTGCGTATGCAAAAGCGGGCGAGATTCTATACTCAATCGCCTTATACATCAATCAAAACTACCATTAACCGCGTAATTCGTGCGCCCGACGAAAACGACCTTCGTAATCGAACACTTTTTCACGCACCTGCCAGTACTGACCTTTCATGCGGGCGACGACAAAATCCGGATGTCGCAGTAAGGCTTGCTGGGCGAGGATATCGGCGGCGGTGATCCAGCGCAGAGGGATGCCCGGTGTGCGCGTATGCGGGCGGATAAAAAGCTGCTCGAAGGCAGTTCGCTGGGCGGGCGTTTGCAGACGGAAACGCTCACTCACATCCGCGCCGTCTTCATCGTAATAGGTGATTTTCAACCATTCGCCTTTCTCGTCGTGCCCATGCTGTAAAGACATGCCGCTACAGCGTAATACCAGCGCGTCTTTCAGTCGTAGCGCCGCTTTTAACATATCATCCGGATCAACCAGTACCGTGTCACATTCGCGGCAGCGGCGGGCGGCAATATCGTTTTCCGCGTTACATTGCGGGCAATTTTTAAAACGGAAACGGAAGTCACACTGTTCGCGATGGCCGTCGTCATCTTCAAACCATCCCTGACAGCGACGACCAAAGTGTTCAATCAATGTCCCGTCGGCGGTCGTTTTCCCCCAAAAGGTGTTGGCAAAACCGCAGGCAGGGCAGAAAACCTGTACCGGGACGTTGTCACTTTTGCCTTTCGGTGTACCAACTTCCGGCGCGTAGAGGTCGTGAGGATTACCCGCATAATCAAGAATTAAGCAATCAGTCTTGCCAGGAGCGAGACGCAGACCGCGCCCGACAATTTGTTGGTAAAGACTCACTGATTCGGTAGGACGCAGAATGGCGATAAGATCGACGTGCGGGGCGTCAAATCCGGTGGTCAGTACCGCGACGTTGACCAGATAGCGAAAACGCTGGGCTTTAAAATCTTCAATTAACACATCGCGCTCAGCGCCGGGGGTGTCGCCAGTAATCAGTGCTGCATCTTCGGCAGGCAGTAATCCCACAATCTCTTTTGCGTGTTCAACGGTGGCGGCGAAAATCATTACCCCTTTGCGCTTTTCGGCGAACTCCATGATCTGGCTGATGATATGTGGCGTAATGCGTTGCTGTTTTTTCAGCTCACGGTTGAGATCAGCTTCGCTGAACAGCCCGTTACTCTGTGCCTGCAAGCGGCTGAAATCGTATTGCACTACTGGCATATCCAGTCGTTCTGGCGGCGTCAGATAGCCGTGTTTAATCATATAACGCAGCGGCAGCTCATAAATGCAGTCACGGAAAAGGGCTTTCTCATCGCCGCGTACCATGCCGTGATAATGGAACTGGTAGATCCAGCCTTTGCCCAATCGAAAAGGCGTGGCAGTCAGCCCCAGCAGGCGTAAGTGGGGATTCACTTTAGTCAGGTGAGTGAGGATTTGCTGATACTGGCTCTCTTCATCGTCACCAATACGGTGGCATTCATCGACAATCAACAGCGAAAATTCACCCTGAAAGGCATCAAGATTACGAGCGACCGACTGCACGCTGCCAAATACCACTTTACCGTGGCTCTCTTTGCGCTTTAACCCAGCGGCAAAAATATCGGCTTCCAGCCCCAGCGCCTGATACTTTGCATGGTTTTGCGCCACCAGTTCTTTGACGTGTGCCAGCACCAGAACACGACCACGCGCCAGCCGTGCCAGTTCGGCAATCACCAGGCTTTTACCTGCGCCGGTGGGCAGCACGATAACGGCAGGGGTTTTATGACGACGAAAATGGTTGAGCGTGGCATCCACGGCTTCTTGCTGATATGGGCGGAGTGTAAAAATCATGGTCTCGCGTAGGTAGATTATTCTGCTAATAGTATGCCATGGATCTTTTTCCCTTGAGGGATGTTATTAGACCGCTATACTGGGCAGACAACAGTTCAGATTTTCGGGTCAATGCCCGACCTCCGTTTTTACAGGCAAAATCACACACATGCGACTTGATAAATTTATCGCACAGCAACTCGGCGTTAGCCGTGCTATTGCCGGGCGTGAAATCCGCGGCAATCGTGTCACCGTCGATGGCGAAATTGTTCGTAATGCAGCGTTCAAACTGCTTCCTGAACATGATGTCGCTTACGATGGCAACCCGCTGGCGCAGCAACATGGTCCACGTTACTTCATGCTCAATAAGCCTCAGGGCTATGTTTGCTCCACGGACGACCCTGATCACCCAACGGTGCTCTATTTTCTGGATGAACCGGTAGCCTGGAAACTGCACGCCGCAGGACGTCTGGATATCGATACCACCGGTCTGGTGCTGATGACTGATGATGGTCAGTGGTCGCACCGCATTACTTCTCCGCGCCATCATTGCGAGAAGACCTATCTGGTGACACTGGAATCACCTGTAGCTGACGATACGGCAGAGCAATTTGCTAAAGGCGTGCAGCTGCATAACGAAAAAGATCTCACTAAGCCTGCGGTGCTGGAAGTGATTACCCCAACGCAGGTTCGTCTGACCATCAGCGAAGGGCGTTATCATCAGGTGAAACGCATGTTCGCCGCCGTGGGTAACCACGTGGTTGAGCTGCATCGTGAACGTATTGGCGGTATTACGCTGGATGCTGATTTAGCCCCCGGTGAATATCGTCCGTTAACTGAAGAAGAAATTGCCAGCGTCGTCTAACTTTTCAATGACTTTCAGGAGCCCGTTGTGACCACCCGACAGCATTCGTCGTTTGCTATTGTTTTTATCCTTGGCCTGCTGGCCATGTTGATGCCGCTGTCGATTGATATGTATCTGCCCGCGCTACCGGTAATTTCAGCGCAGTTTGGCGTACCGGCGGGCAGTACGCAGATGACCCTCAGTACTTATATTCTGGGCTTTGCGTTGGGGCAGTTAATCTACGGGCCGATGGCAGACAGCTTCGGGCGTAAGCCGGTGGTGCTCGGCGGTACGCTGGTGTTTGCCGCCGCCGCGGTGGCGTGTGCGTTGGCACAAACCATCGATCAGCTGATTGTGATGCGTTTTTTCCACGGGCTGGCTGCGGCTGCGGCCAGCATGGTTATCAACGCTTTGATGCGTGATATCTACCCGAAAGAAGAGTTCTCGCGGATGATGTCGTTTGTCATGCTGGTGACGACCATTGCACCGCTGATGGCACCGATAGTTGGCGGCTGGGTGCTGGTGTGGCTGAGCTGGCATTACATCTTCTGGATCCTCGCCGTGGCGGCGATTCTGGCTTCGGCAATGATCTTCTTTCTGATCAAAGAAACCTTACCACCGGAGCGTCGCCAGCCTTTTCACATTCGTACTACTATTGGTAACTTTGCGGCGCTGTTCCGTCATAAGCGTGTCCTGAGTTATATGCTGGCCAGCGGTTTCAGCTTTGCCGGAATGTTCTCGTTCCTGAGCGCCGGACCGTTTGTCTACATTGAAATTAACCACGTCGCGCCGGAAAACTTTGGTTATTACTTTGCACTAAACATTGTTTTCCTGTTCGTGATGACCATCTTTAACAGCCGCTTCGTTCGCCGCATTGGCGCGTTAAATATGTTCCGCTCGGGGTTGTGGATACAATTTATTATGGCAGCGTGGATGGTCATCAGTGCGCTGCTGGGGCTGGGATTCTGGTGGTTGGCGTTGCGGCGTTTGTGGGCTGTGTGTCGATGGTGTCATCCAATGCGATGGCGGTCATTCTTGATGAGTTTCCCCATATGGCGGGAACGGCATCTTCGCTGGCAGGAACCTTCCGTTTTGGCATAGGGGCAATTGTTGGCGCATTGCTTTCTCTTGCGACCTTTAACTCTGCATGGCCGATGATTTGGTCAATTGCATTCTGCGCAAGCAGCTCCATTCTCTTCTGTCTGTACGCCAGTCGACCGAAAAAACGGTGATCTATTGCACAACGAGGAAGCTAAAAGGCTTCCTTTGTTGATGCATGTCAACCACAAATCTATCATTCCCCCGATATATGTTTATTTTATGTAAAATCAATTTATGTAAAAAGTCACATCATTGTAGTTAAAAAGGTTGAGTTAGATCGCAGAAACGGGTACATATAGCCCCGCAAACGTGACCACGCCCGCAGATATTACTTAAATCAGAGCCATAGAGGCCACGCAGGCGAGGCATCAATCTTTACGATCTGTATAAAGACGGATTGTTGATGATGTGTTAAAATTGATGTAAACAAATTGTGAAGTAAATGTGCTTCCGGGGAAAATAAGTGACTTCATTACAACTCTCAATCGTCCATCGTCTACCGCAGAACTTTCGCTGGTCTGCTGGTTTCGCAGGTTCGAAGGTTGAACCGATTCCGCAAAATGGACCGTGCGGTGACAACAGCCTGGTGGCGCTTAAATTGCTTAGCCCGGATGGTGATAATGCATGGTCGGTGATGTACAAACTAAGCCAGGCGTTAAGCGACATCGAAGTTCCGTGTTCGGTGCTGGAGTGTGAAGGTGAGCCGTGCCTGTTTGTAAATCGCCAGGACGAGTTTGCTGCAACATGCCGATTGAAAAATTTTGGTGTGGCAATTGCCGAACCCTTTTCAAACTACAATCCTTTTTAAGCGTCAGCTCAACGCCAGTAGCTGACGCGTATACTCCTGCTGCGGTGCGGCAAACACGCGCGCGCACGGTCCTTGTTCCACTACTTCCCCTTGTCGCAGTACGATAACCTGATGACATAACGCGCGGACAACGTGCAAATCGTGGCTGATAAACAAATAGGCCAGTTGCAGCTTTTGTTGCAATGATTTCAATAGCGTCAATATTTGCGCCTGTACCGTTTTGTCGAGTGATGATGTCGGTTCATCAAGTATGATCAGCGAGGGCTTAAGAATTAATGCCCTGGCAATTGCAATACGTTGTCGCTGACCACCAGAGAACTCCGCCGGATAACGGTGGCGTGTTTCAGGATCTAATCCCACTTCATGCATCACGGCTATCACTTGTTGTTCGCGTTGTGCGGCAGAAAGCGTCGGCTGGTGAACCCGTAAGCCTTCCTCAATAATCTGCAAAACGTTGAGTCGTGGGTTGAGCGAGGAGTTTGGATCCTGAAATACCACCTGAATGCGATGACGAATAGGTAACAGCTGGCGGCGATTTAAATTTTGCAGTGGCTGACCGTCAAAGATGATGCTGCCCTGAGAATTAATCAGTCGCAGCAGCGCCAGTCCCGTCGTACTTTTCCCGGAACCGGACTCGCCCACTAAACCCAGTGTTTCACCCGCTCGTAGCGTAAAACTGATGTTTTTCACCACCACATTATGATCCACAATGCGCTTCAAAATCCCTTTGCGAATGGGGAAGGCAACCTGAAGCTGTTCAACATCCAGCAACGTTGAGGCAGGTTCTGGCAACGGCACTGGATCGCCTGACGGTTCACTGTTGAGTAGCTTTTGTGTGTAAGGATGAGTGGGTGAGGCAAATAGCGTAGCGGCGTAATTTTGCTCGACACAGCGACCGTTTTGCATTACCGCCACGCGGTGGGCCAGTTTTCTGACAATGCTGAGGTTATGAGTAATAAACAGCATGCCCATATTCAGCTCGCCTTGCAGTTCGCGCAACAGCTGTAAAATCTGCGCCTGGACAGAGACGTCCAGTGCGGTGGTCGGTTCATCGGCAATTAATAATTCCGGTCGCGTTAACAGCGCCATCGCAATCATCACCCGCTGGCGTTCGCCGCCGGAGAGCTGATGCGGATAATCTGTCAGCCGTTTTGCCGCCTGGCGGATACCAACGCGATCAAGGCAGTTAAGAATTTCGCCTCGAGCCGCTTCCCGACGCATCCCGCGGTGGAGTGAAAGCACTTCATAAAGCTGTTTTTCCAGGGTATGCAATGGATTTAACGACACCATCGGCTCTTGAAAAATCATGGCGATCTTATTACCGCGTACACCGCGCAACGTTTGATCGCTGGCATGAAGCAGCGATTCGCCACGAAAACGAATATCGCCGGAGAGATATTCAACCGGCGGGGAAGGGAGCAGGCGTAAAATTGACAGCGCGGTAACGCTTTTGCCTGAACCTGACTCACCCACCAGCGCCAGCGTTTCGCCAGCCTCAATCTGTAGTGAAACATCATTGACTACTGTACGTACGGTTTGCTGATGGCGAAAACCCACCGACAAATCTTCAATCGCTAACAGAGTTTGCGTCATGCTACACCGCCTTATTAGGATCAAATGCGTCGCGGACGGCTTCACCAATAAAGATCAGCAAAGACAATAATATCGCCACCGACAAGAAGGCGGTGATCCCAAGCCACGGAGCCTGAAGGTTATTTTTCCCTTGTAATAGCAGTTCACCGAGTGACGGTGAACCGAGCGGCAGACCGAAGCCGAGGAAATCGAGTGAGGTCAGGGTGGTGATCGAACTACATAAAATAAACGGTAAAAAGGTGAGGGTCGCGACCATGGCATTAGGCAACATATGACGCAGGATGATACTGCGATCGCTGACGCCAAGCGCCTGCGCCGCACGAATGTAGTCGAAATTACGAGTACGTAAAAACTCCGCCCGCACCACGCCGACCAGACTCATCCAGCCAAACAAGACAGTAATTGCCAGCAGCCACCAGAAGTTAGGCTGTACGACGCTGGAAAGTAAAATAATCAAAAACAGCGTCGGCATCCCCGACCATACTTCAATAAAGCGTTGTCCCCAGAGATCGACTTTACCGCCGTAATAGCCTTGTAGCGCCCCCGCCAGCACGCCCATCACGCTGGAACAGAGAGTCAGCATCAGGCCAAACAGAACCGAGATCCGCGTGCCATAGAGAATGCGTGCCAGCACATCGCCGCCGTTGGCATCCGTTCCCAGCCAGTTTTGCCGGGAGGGTGGAGAAGGGAAGGGCTTATCGGTAGCAAAGTTGATACTGGTAGCACCAAAGCGAATCGGTGCCCACAGTACCCAGCCGTTATTTTCCAGCCGTTGTTTCAGCCACGGGTCCTGATAATCAGCCTGACTTGCCAGCGGGCCGCCAAAATCGCTTTCGCTGTAGTTTTTCAACAACGGGAAATACCAACTGCCGTCATAACGTACCAGCAATGGTTTATCGTTGGCGATAAGCTCTGAACACAAACTCAAACCAAACAAGACGAGGAAAATCCATAACGACCAGTAGCCGCGACGGTTATGACGAAAACGCGCCCAACGGGCCTGATTGACGGGGCTGAGTCGCGACATTAACGTCCCTCAAAATCAATACGCGGATCAACCAGCGTATAGCTGATATCACTGACAATATTCAGCAGCAGGCCAATCAGGGTGAAAATATACAAGGTACCAAACATTACAGGATAATCGCGCGAGACGGTCGCTTCGTAGCCCAGTAAGCCCAGACCATTGAGTGAAAACATCACCTCAATCAGCAGCGAGCCGGTAAAAAACATGCTGATAAACGTCGCCGGAAAACCGGCAATCACCAGCAGCATGGCGTTGCGGAACACATGTTTCCAGAGAATATTTTTTTCACTTACCCCTTTCGCACGCGCGGTCACCACGTATTGCTTGCGCACTTCATCAAGGAATGAGTTTTTTGTCAGTATGGTCAGCGCCGCAAAGCCACCAATCACCGTCGCCAGCACCGGCAGCGTGATATGCCACAGATAATCGGTGATTTTCTGATACCACGGCAGCGAATCAAAGTTAGCGGAAACCAGGCCGCGTAGAGGGAACAGGTCGAAATAGCTGCCGCCCGCGAAGAAGACAATCAGCAGGATGGCAAACAAAAAGGCCGGAATGGCGTAGCCGATAATGATAAATGCGCTACTCCAGACGTCAAAGCGGCTCCCATTATGAACAGCTTTGCGAATGCCTAACGGAATCGACACCAGATAGATAATCAGCGTGCTCCACAATCCGAGGGTGATGGAAACCGGCAGACTGTCTTTAATCAGCGTCAGCACCGAGGCGCTGCGAAACAGGCTATCACCAAAATCAAAGCGGATGTAGTCCCAGAGCATTTTGAAGTAACGTTCGTGGATCGGCTTATCAAAACCGTAGCGATGAGTGATCTCAGCGATCACTTCTGGATCTAATCCGCGTCCGCCACGGTAATTACTGTCGCTGATATTGCCGACACCCGTTTGCGCATGGCTGGCACGAACACCTTCACCGCCTGCGCCGGGTAATACTCCGGCATTACCAAACTCAATGGCGGCGATGGCCTGGTCGACCGGACCGCCAGGCGCAATTTGCACGATGAAAAAGTTGATGGTGATAATCGCCCATAATGTTGGGATCACCAGCAACAGACGGCGAATCAGGTAAGCGCCCATCTACTCTCCCTGTTGCCTGGCTGACGGCAGTTTGGCCGCTTTATTAACGTCATACCACCAGGTATCGATACCCAGGCTGTAAACAGGGCGTACAGCGGGGTGGGAGAATTTATCCCACCAGGCGAGACGGTCTTCCGCCATGTACCACATTGGCAGCATGTAATAATTCCACGTTAATACGCGATCCAGTGCTCGCCCCAACGGCAATAATTTTTCTTTATTTCCCTGCGCGGCAATAATTTGGTTGATCAGTGAGTCGATAACCGGGCTTTGCACGCCGGGGGCATTATAAGTGGAATTGATATATTCCGATGACCAGGAAATCTGTAAATCGGAACTGGGCCACGGCATCGCCCGCCATAGGCGCGGCATCATGTCATAGTCGCGACTGCGCATGCGGTTGGTGATTTGCGAGTTATCCACCTTGCGAATGTCCATGTTGATACCCAGCCGTTGCAGGCTGTGCTGGAACGGCAATACCCACTGACTATTGCTGCTTGCGGGAAGCAATAATTCAAAGCTGAGTTGCTGACCCGTTGTGGCATTAACGCGTTGCTGACCCTTCAGCACCCAGCCCGCTTCGTTGAGAAGTGTGTCGGCTTTTAACAGGTTGTCACGATCGTAGCCATCGCCTTTAGATACCGGCGGCTGGTAGATTTGTGTGAAGACTTCTGGCGGTAGATCTTTTTTCATTGGTGCCAGAAGCACCAGCTCCGCGGCGTCGGGGTAATTTCTGGCCGCGTATTCGGTATTCTGAAAATAACTGTTCGTGCGACTCCAGGCGTTGTAAAACAACGCCTTGTTCATCCATTCAAAGTCAAAGGCGAGAGTGATTGCTTCCCGGACCCGGCGATCGCTGAATACCGGACGTTGGATATTAAACGCCAGCCAGCGCGTATCCTGGGCTGATTCGTTCTTTTGCTCATCTTTGATGATGTATTTTTTATCGAAATTTTTACCGGTATAACGCGTGGCCCAGTTTTTAGCGTCGTTTTCCATACGCAAATCAAAGGCACCTGCTTTAAACGCTTCAAAGGCGACATTATCATCGAGGTAATAATCGTAGCGAATGGTGTCGAAATTCCAGCGTCCACGGTTTACCGGTAAGTTTGCTGCCCAGTAATCTTTCACACGGGAATAGACAATATTTTGCCCCATTTTCCAGGACGTAACGCGGTACGGACCACTGGCAAGCGGAGGCGTGGCGAGCGGGTCGCTAAGTTTGTGATCCTTCCAGTACTTTTCTGGAAATACCGGCAGCGAAAACAGACTCAGCATATCTTCTTTGCCGGGTTTAGCTAACTCAATGCGCACGGTTAACGGTGCAATGGCTTTGACGGTGGTGCCTTTGTAGACCAGACGAAATTGCGGCACGCCTTCGGTCATAAATTTTTGAAAAGTAAACTCTACATCGCGGGCAGTAATGGGCGAACCATCATGAAAACGGGCGCGCGGATTAATAGCGACCTCCACCCAGGAATAATCGTCAGCATAGCGTGCACTTTCAGCAATCAGCGGGTAATAACTGCCTGGTTCGTCATCGGAAGTCGTAAATAGCGTGTCGTACAACTGCTCGGTGCGTGCGCCCGGGTTGCCGCGCAGTGCATAGCGGTTGAAATTATCGAAGGTACCGAGGGCTGACAACGTTATCTGCCCACCTTTTGGCGCGGCGGGGTTCACATAATCAAAATGGTTGAAATTAAATGCGTACCGGGGTTCGCCCAGCACGGCAAAGGCATAGCTTTCCTTGATAGCCTGCGCCTGCGCACCGAAGGTGAACAGGGCGATAAACAGCAGCAGTATGCGCACAATCATCTGCAACGGATTTCCTTTTACTCATCATTAGCCGCAATCCGGCATGCTTTCACTATGAATAATAAGGGACGTAAGCACACCTTACCACTGCGGCGTATACGGTTTCTTCAGCCAGCGAACAAAATCGTCCAGCGGTAACGGGCGACTAATCCAGTAGCCTTGCATGAAATTAACGCCGGGTTCGCTTAGCCATCGCGCCTGTTCCGGCGTTTCGCCCCCTTCAGCAACCGTCAGCATATTGAGGCGTTTCGCCAGCGTCAGCACCGCGTCAAGTACGGGTGAAGTGATCGTTTCCGTACCGATGGCGTTGATAAATCCACGGTCAATTTTCAGATAATCGAGCGTAAAACGCTCAAGATAGATAAGCGCGCTGTGCCCGGTGCCGAAGTCATCAATAGCAATTTCTACGCCGACCGAGTGCAGCCAGGCGAAGAGTTGTGTGGCTTCTTGCTCTTTCAGCATATCGCGCTCGGTAATTTCCAGCACAATCTGGAAATGGTGTGCGGGCAGGGAAGTGAGCAGTTTCTGGATATCTGCTTTAAAGCTTTCGCTGTGCAGATGGTCCGGCGCAATGTTAATACCAAATTTGACGCCTACTGGCAGCACTTTTTCTAATTCTGCGGCATCGCGGGCAATTAACTCAAACAGGTGCTGAGTCAGCGGCACAATCATCTTTTGCGATTCGGCAAAGTTAATGAAGGCATCCGGGGGAATTTCTCCCGCGACAGGATGCCGCCAGCGTAGCAGTACTTCCAGGCCCGTTACTCGCAAAGCTTGTGTATCCACCACCGGTTGATACGCCACGTAAAATTGTTCGCGCTTGATGGCGGTCATGATTTCTCTGCCGGGGCGCATACGTACGCTCATCAGGTAATAGCAGAGCAGGCCAACGACAGTTCCACTCATGCCGCCCAGTAAAAATGCGTACCACACATCGTTCCATGTCCAGTCATCCGCATAAAGCCGAACGGTCAGAGGAATGCCCGCAATTTTAGTTTCACGGACAGGCATGTCGGTTAATTCATTAACGTTCATCAAACGTGAAGAAAAGGTAGATAGCGCAGTATTGCCAATAATGAGGGCGACGCCATCGTAATCTTCCTGCCGTGAACTATAAAAGAGAGAAGGCGTCAGGTTGAGATTCAGAGCGGCAAACACACCGCTATTTTTCAGCAAAGGGTTGCGATACCAGATGACGATTGCGGGTTTGTTCGGCACCATCGGCGTGCCGGGTAAGATCGCCATATCGACGTTTTTATTAATGTCGAGCGCCGGAATCAATTCATTGAGTGGAATGTCCATCTCACCAGTCGCAGATGAACAGAATGTTTTTTTATCTTTCACCAGCACAAACGTACGGACATTCATGCTAAACGCCGCGCGAGCGGTCAGTTCGGGGTTAGCCTGCTGGCAGGTATCTAAGGTCAGCGGCTGAAGCCGGTCAGTAGTGGATTTCAGGTCGGCAAAATAGGTATCGAGATACTTTTGTACGTCGATAATCAGTGTGTCGTATTTGACTTCGTGCTTATGCCAGGCCACTAAAAACTGAAGGCAGCTAACCAGTATCGCAATCATCACGCCTGCTACAATGCAGGTAAGCAGGAGCTTACGTCCAGAATTGGGAGCGCGTATGAACATGATTCCGTTAATTTCCTGAAATTACGACAACATTTAAAAGATAACAATGACCGGACTATAGCCTGGATCAAGACGCGGAAACATCATTTTCTCTGATGAATGAAAACAAAAAAGCACTACCTAAGCAGTGCTTTCAGTTAACTCGTCAGGATAGCCAAGGGATTGCATCCAAACGGTTTATTAGCTGCGGCTGAGAACTCGGCGTGCTTCGTTGTAACGCTTCTTCCAGTACGGTTCATTCATGCTGGAAATAATAACACCACTGCTGGTGGAAGCATGGACAAACTGATTGTTGCCGATATAAATACCGACATGGCGTCCCGTTGAACCGGCACGGAACAGAACTAAATCACCCGTACGCAAATTACTGCGGGAAACAGATTTACCCATTTCCTGCTGTTCGTAAGTCGAACGCGGAAGTTCTAAGCCAAATTGCTCACGGAATGTACGCTGTACGAAACCAGAACAATCGATACCTTTTTTAGTGCTGCCGCCCAGACGATAACGTACGCCTTTCCAGTCAGCATACTGATCCATAATTCGCGATTTTACGTCGACATTACGAACCAGGTTTTCAAATTCATCCTGAGAAGCTTGCAGTGATGATGTTTCACTACCCACTGCACGTGTCTCAGGATGCATATTCTTTGCGGTGTTATTTGCACTACATGCAGAAAGCAGAACCGCTACTGCAATCGCGGGAATCCCGCGCAAGATATATCTCAAAATCGGTTGAGATTTGACCATGTTGTTTGTTTTCCCTTGAAGTCCTTAACGACAAATATCGTTATAAAAAAATGCCAAGCGACACGAGACTAATTACCTGGGCATGTTGAAACAATTCCTTAAGGCCAAATCTGTGGACTAACGCACAAAATTATATGCTGTGAGGATAATCTACCGCCGAGGCAAAACGAGTTCGAGATTACCCGATTGGTGCGGTCTTGGCGAGCGGTTTTACATGATTTTTTATAAGAAAAAGTGATACAGAAAGTTAATAAGCGGGATTGGTCAATTAAAGTACGATTGAGTGAAACGCATGCAATCCATTCATTTACTTAGAGAATGATTTTTGCGTTCGATAGATGAAAGCACGGTGCGCATCATCAGGATTATCCTCACTATAAAAATAAACCTGATGATGTTAATTACTGTGAGTTATTTGTTTTGGAAATGTTTGTTTTTTCCCGGTAGTGATTTGTCAAAAAAGGTGATTAATCGATCACTTAATGGCGTCAGCAACACCCAGGGCAAACCGATCAATATCACGGTCATCGAACCGACAATGATGTCAGTAAACCAGTGTGCGCCAATCATTACTCTGGGAAACGCAAAAACCACAAAAATAATAAGGGCGATAAGACCTGCAACTTTACCGAAATAACGCCACATGAATGCCGAAAAAATAAGCAGCATCATGCCGTGATCGCCGGGAAAGCTATCTCGTGAGGCATCTTTCGTGGGGACAGAGAGCAGTTCGCTGACGCGGTTAATATTAGTAAACGTCAATGTTGGGCTGGCCCGTTTTACAGGAATTAATGCCTGACCCAGCTGGTTTAATACCACTGCAGTTAATAGCATTACCAGACCAATAATCACGATACGTCGTCTGCCTGGGGCGTTTTCTTTCAGCCAGAAACTCAGCATCAACATTCCCATCGCCAGCAGAGAACAACCGTCGAAAGCGCGATTGTTGGTCAATGCAACCAGCCATAAAAAGGCCTTACTTTCGACCAGTTTCTGATTAAAGAAATAAAAAATATCCGCATCAATCGGCAACCATAATCCATGATTAACGGGAATATACCAGGAAAGAAACAGCGCGAGGCCGACAATATTCAACAACACTATTTGCGGCAAATTTTTAATCATATTTTCTCTAATTATCTTACTGAAAAACGCAGGCAACCTTACGCGGTAGTCGCTAAACGAAGCTTCAACAGCGCGCTCTGCAAGGCATTCCAGTCAGCTTCGCTGCTGGAAATCAGCTCAATACGGCTGTCCGGTGGCGCAACGTTTTGCGTTTCAATGTGCAGGTCATCGCCCTGACGGTTGATTCGTACCAGCCCTTCGGGAATACGCAGCACGCCTTTGACGCGTTCCACCGGTGCAAGTCGCGCCCATTCCAGAATGCCAATGGTGTCGAATACCGTATCAGCGTCGAATATCCAGCCGCAGGCCTGATATCCTTGCCCGCTGTTCAGACTGCGACGCCAGCGTTGATGCTCTGGCAGGCTTAACGCTGCTAACCCTTTTTTCACGACATGCTGATGAGAATGCGCGGCGCTGGCGGGCAACTCGGCTAAATTGCGACGCGGCAAATCCAGAAGATGACCGTCAACTTTCCCATGCTCACTGTGAATTAATTGTCGATCGCCACCATTTTGCTGCCACCAACGCTGTAGCGCTTGCTCACTTTCGGGCGTCGCACGGTCGGATTTATTGGCGACAATGATGTCTGCGGCAGCCAGCTGGTCACGGAAGTTTTCATTGCTGGCGCTTTTTTCGTCCAGCAGCAAGCGTGGATCGAGAATGCACAAGGTGGCGCGCAGATCTATCCACGGTTCATAGACTGGTGCGGTTAACAGATCGAGGATCTGTTTCGGATGGCCCAGCCCGGTCGGCTCTATCAACAAGCGGTCTGGTTTTCCCTGACGCAGTAAGGTATTCAACCCTACCTGCATGGGTAAACCATTAACGCAGCACATGCAGCCGCCGGGGATCTCTTTCAGCAATGCGCCGCTATCGGCGAGCAAAGCACCATCAATTCCGACTTCCCCAAATTCATTAACCAGTACCGTCCATTTTTCGTTGGGATCTTTATGGGCTAACAGATGAAGAATCGACGTGGTTTTCCCGCTGCCGAGAAAACCGGTGATGAGGTTGGTCCTGGTCACAACGGCTCCGCAATACTCTGGTAAGTTAACTGAGCGTTAATCCTGGCTAAAAAAGGCAGAAAAGAGAAGGGGAGAGCGGACGAAGGTGAGCTTCATCCGCTTTAACCGCAGAAATCGTTAAATTTTGAGGGTGTTTAATAGCGCCTGATGTGCGCCGAATTGTACGATTTGTTGCCAGGCTTGTTCGATGGCCTGCACAAAATGCGGGTTATCTGGCAGATCATCACCGAAAACTTCACGCAGGGAAAGCAGGGCGGTTACGCGTTGTTCACTGCTGCTGCCCGCAACAAGTTCGCGAATTTTATCGCTAAGCGGATCGCGAACATCAATGGCATTTCCGGCATCATCAACGCCGCTGACGTAACGCATCCAGCCAGCAACGCCTAATGCCAGCAACGACCAGTCCGTTTCGCGCCCCAGATGTATGCGAATACCTGCCAGCATACGTTGCGGTAATTTCTGGCTACCATTCATTGCGATTTGCCAGGTCTTATGTTTCAGCGCCGGATTAGCAAAACGAGCAATTAACTTGTCCGCATATTGTGTTAAATCGACATCTTTAATTTGTAGTGTCGGCGCTTGCTCATTCAGCATTAATGTTCTGGCGGCATGGCGAAATGCGCGATCCTGCATGCAATCACTGATATGGGCGAATCCTGAAAGGTAACCCAGATAAGCGAGAAAAGAGTGGCTGCCATTAAGCATACGCAGTTTCATCTCTTCCCATGGCAGGACATCATTCACCATTTGTACACCTGCGACTTCCCAGGCAGGACGCCCAGCGACGAAGTTATCTTCCACCACCCACTGGATAAACGGTTCGCAGCTAATCGCGCAGGGATCATTTACCCCCAGATGCTGGCTGATTTCTGCCAGTGATTCGTCGGTTGCAGCCGGAACAATGCGGTCGACCATGGTTCCCGGAAAACTGACGTGTTCTTTTATCCACCCGGCGAGTTCTGGCGAACGTTTTTCTGCCATTCCCAGCACCGCGTTTTTCACCACATGGCCATTGTCGGGAATATTGTCGCAGGAGAGCACGGTAAACGGTGTAAGGCCGCGCTCACGGCGGCGTTTCAGTGCTTCGACGAGAATACCCGGTGCGGAGTGAGGTTCTTCAGGGGTTTGTAGATCGTGAATAATCCGCGGATTACTGGTGTCGAGTGCACCGGTGGCCGGGTCAATACAATAGCCTTTTTCGGTAATCGTCAGGGAAACAATTGCCACCTGTGGCTCGCAAAATTTCTCAATAATTGCCGCTAAGGAATCCAGTTTTGCATTAAGGCATTCGTGAACGGCACCGACAATTATCACCTGATTGCCGTCCGCACCTTTCTCCAGCACGGTATATAAATGGTTCTGTGCGCGGAGCTGGCTCATCAGTTGATCACCGCTGAACAAGCTGATTTCACAGATCCCCCAGTCGCCGCCCTGGGCATTCAGCACACGATCGGTCAGTAACGCCTGATGAGCGCGGTGAAAGGCGCCAAAGCCAAAATGAACGATACGTGATTGCAACTGCTGGCGATCGTAGCGTGGAGCGTGTACATGATGCGGGAGCGTAACGGAGGCAATTGTCTTCATAGGAGTCACGTCTTAGTAACGATAAATTAACAATGACAGTGTAAAGTTATATGACAGCAATTGAAATTGGTCTGGATTGTTAATGCGATGAAGTGTGAGGGCGATCAATCAACGAGTGAAAATTGAGGGCGTAAGGTGTTCAGGAAGCGCAAAATAGAAGATTGGTATAATAAATTAAAAAAGGGGCAGCCTGAGCTATCCCTTTTCTGCATGCGGCTGAAGTTAGTCAGCACGCCCCATATAACGGCGTTCTTCGATATGGATACGAATTTTTTCGCCCGGGCTTAAGTATTCTGGTACCTGAATCACCAGACCAGTGCTCAATGTCGCCGGTTTGTTACGGGCGCTGGCAGATGCCCCTTTGATGCCTGGTGCGGTTTCAACGATTTCCAGATCAACGGTCTGCGGCAGCTCAAGCGCCAGCAGTTGACCGTCCCAGGTCAGCACCTGCATGTCCGGCATGCCGCCCTCTGGCATAAACAGCAACTCTTCTTCAATCTGATCTTTGGTGAAGGTATACGGGGTATAGTCTTCTTTATCCATAAAGACATATTCGTTGCCATCGACATAGGAGAAGTCAACGTAACGGCGGGTCAGCGTCACGGTGTCAACGATATCATCACCTTTGAAACGCTCTTCTACTTTCAGCCCGGTACGGACATCAGAAAAACGCATTTTGTACAGCGTAGCGGCACCGCGGGCAGTGGGCGACTGAATATCAATATCCTTAACCAGCAGCAGTTTGCCGTTGTAATTCAGTACCATACCTTTTTTAATTTCGTTCGCTCTTGGCATCGAAAAATTCCTGTAGTCGAAAATGTCAAAAATATCGCGACAAAGTACTCGCGACGGGCCTTTCGGGCAAGTGGTATTCGCACTTTTGCTGGTGCAAAAAAGGTGGTACTGTGCGCGCTCATCAATCCGGTGGTTAACCTTAAGAGAACAACGTATGGAATGCCGTCCGGGTTGCGGGGCGTGTTGCACTGCCCCTTCAATTTTCAGCCCTATTCCCGGTATGCCAGATGGCAAGCCCGCCAATACGCCCTGCATTCAGCTTGATGAACAGCAACGCTGTAAAATTTTCACCTCGCCACTGCGACCGAAAGTCTGTGCAGGCTTACAAGCCAGCGCTGAAATGTGCGGTAACTCGCGTCAGCAGGCCATGACCTGGCTTATCGATCTGGAAATGCTGACCGCGTCTTAAACATCTTTAGTCCGCAGTAAGCAAAACAGAGTGGCGATAATCATCACCATCGCAAACCAGAACACAGCGTGATAATTCCAGATCTCGGCGACGATGCCCGCCACTGATCCTGCGATGATCCAGCCCACGCGCGACGTGTTGGTATAGAGCGTGGTGGCTGAACCTGCCTGACCGGGCATCAAATCCTGAAAATAGAGCATCCCGATGCCGCCCAGAATGCCAATAAAAATAGCATTTAGCAGCTGCAAGCCCAACAGAATGGCAGGTGAATGCGCCATCAGCATTCCTGCGTAAAAACAGACGCCACCCACGGCAGCAACGCGCATTAAGAAACGCTTACCCAGACGTTTGGCGAAATATCCGGCAATCAACATCGTCGGGATTTCCAGCCCGGCGGCGGTCCCCATCATCACACCGGCCAGTTTCTCGGGAAGATGCAGTTCGTTGATAATAAATAGCGGTATGTTGATGATGTACAGGCTGTTCGAGCCCCACATCAATGTACAAATGACAAACAGCAGTAGCGTATCGCGACGGTTACGGCGCGGCGCTTCAACCGTGCCGGTCGCCAGCGGAAGCTCTTTTTGCATCGACGGTAAAAACAGCCACACCATCACGCCGCAAACAATAAACGCTACCGCTGCGCTCAGATACATTACCGTAAAGCTGAAACCCATCGCTAACGCATAAGCCAGCGGTGGGCCAATGACCCATGCCAGTGAAACCTGAGCGCGTAAAAAAGAGCTGAACATCACCGCCTCACGTCCGGTTTTGTCGGCATGTTCACGGGTAAGGGCAAACATTTGCGGGTTAGCGGTCGAGCCAAAGCTGCTAAGAAAGACGCCAACGAATAGCAAAACAAAGTAGTTGCGATTCCAGGCAAAAAGGGTGCAGGCCAGCACGCCTAACAGGCAGCAAAAGACAATCAGCGATTTGCGATCGCCGCGCTTATCAGAGCGCCCAGCGAGAAACTGACTTACCAGAATCCCAATGACAGCGCTGCCGGTAAAGAAGAATCCCACCATCGCCGGACGGGCATGTACTTCATCGGTAAGGAAAATACTGAGTGTCGGGGTTTGCAGAGCACCCGCAATACCGGTGAGAAAGGCAACGATTAAAAACGCCGTCGAGGTCAGGTCAAACGATTTCGCGCTGGAGACTGCGGGGGAGTTATGCATGCAGGTCTATCACTGGAAGAGGAAGACGCGGAGTTTACGCTGCTTGTCAGAAAATAAACAGACAGCGAAATCAAAAGCGCCACGAATAATCAAAATGCCATTTCACTGTTGCTGATTGGCTGCTGACGCTGCTGAAATGAAATTGCTGATAACGGATTTTCCCATCAGCAATTAGGAAAAATGACAAAAAAATGTGCAGCACATCAAACTTTTGCTCATAACTTTACGGCTTTCCTTGCGTGCTGAAACAGAAGTATTATGCTTTCTTGAAACGTTTCAGCGCGATCTTGTCTTTAACCCTAAGCCAGGTTGGCGCTTTTTTTCTCATAGAGGCTGAATCGTTTCAATTCAGCAAGAGAGGAGAACTATGTTCCAGTTATCCGTACAGGACATCCATCCGGGCGAAAAGGCCGGAGACAAAGAAGAGGCGATTCGCCAGGTCGCTGCGGCGCTGGTGCAGGCCGGTAATGTAGCAGAAGGCTACGTCAATGGCATGCTGGCGCGCGAACAGCAAACCTCAACGTTCCTCGGCAATGGTATTGCTATTCCACACGGCACTACCGACACCCGCGATCAGGTGCTGAAAACCGGCGTTCAGGTATTTCAGTTCCCGGAAGGCGTCACCTGGGGTGACGGTCAGGTAGCGTACGTGGCAATCGGTATTGCTGCCAGCTCGGATGAACATCTGGGCCTGCTACGCCAGCTGACCCACGTACTGAGCGATGATTCCGTTGCTGAACAACTGAAGTCAGCAACAACAGCAGAAGAACTTCGCGCATTACTGATGGGCGAAAAGCAGAGTGAGCAGCTGAAGCTCGACAACGAAATGCTGACGCTGGATATCGTCGCCAGCGATCTGCTGACTCTTCAGGCGCTGAACGCTGCGCGTCTGAAAGAGGCGGGGGCAGTTGACGCCACTTTCGTCACCAAAGCCATCAATGAACAACCGCTGAATCTCGGACAGGGTATCTGGCTGAGCGATAGCGCCGAAGGCAATCTGCGTAGCGCGATTGCGGTAAGCCGTGCGGCAAATGCTTTTGCTGTGGACGGCGAAACGGCAGCCATGCTGGTGAGTGTGGCGATGAATGACGATCAGCCCATCGCGGTTCTTAAGCGTCTCGCTGATTTATTGCTCGACAATAAAGCTGACCGCTTGCTGAAAGCAGATGCGGCAACGTTGCTGGCGCTGCTGACCAGCGATGATGCGCCGACCGACGACGTGTTAAGCGCGGAGTTTGTGGTGCGCAATGAACACGGCCTGCATGCTCGTCCAGGTACCATGCTGGTCAATACCATTAAACAATTTAACAGTGATATTACCGTGACAAACCTTGATGGCACCGGCAAACCGGCAAACGGACGTAGTCTGATGAAAGTTGTGGCACTTGGCGTTAAGAAAGGTCATCGCCTACGCTTTACCGCCCAGGGTGCAGATGCTGAACAGGCGCTGAAAGCCATTGGCGACGCTATCGCTGCTGGTCTTGGGGAGGGCGCATAATGAGCAGACGTGTTGCTACGATCACCCTTAATCCGGCTTATGACCTTGTTGGTTTCTGCCCGGAAATTGAACGCGGCGAAGTGAACCTGGTGAAAACCACCGGTCTGCATGCGGCGGGTAAAGGCATCAACGTGGCCAAAGTATTAAAAGACCTGGGAATTGATGTCACCGTTGGCGGCTTCCTGGGTAAAGACAATCAGGATGGTTTTCAGCAACTGTTCAGCGAGCTGGGCATTGCCAACCGTTTCCAGGTTGTACAGGGGCGCACCCGAATTAACGTTAAGCTGACGGAAAAAGACGGCGAAGTGACCGACTTCAACTTCTCGGGTTTTGAAGTCACCCCCGCCGACTGGGAACGCTTTGTGACTGATTCTCTGAGCTGGCTCGGTCAGTTCGATATGGTCTGTGTCAGCGGAAGCTTACCGTCAGGCGTCAGCCCGGAAGCGTTCACCGACTGGATGACTCGCCTGCGTAGTCAGTGTCCTTGCATTATCTTTGATAGTAGCCGTGAAGCGTTAGTAGCAGGTTTGAAAGCGGCACCGTGGCTGGTGAAACCTAACCGCCGCGAGTTGGAAATTTGGGCAGGCCGTAAACTGCCTGAAATGAAAGATGTGATTGAAGCTGCACATGCGCTACGTGAACAAGGTATTGCGCATGTTGTTATTTCACTGGGTGCCGAAGGCGCGCTTTGGGTTAATGCCTCCGGCGAATGGATCGCCAAACCACCGTCAGTCGATGTCGTAAGCACCGTTGGCGCAGGGGATTCTATGGTTGGTGGCCTGATTTATGGCTTGCTGATGCGTGAATCCAGTGAACACACACTGCGTCTGGCGACAGCTGTTGCAGCCCTGGCGGTAAGTCAAAGCAATGTGGGTATTACCGATCGTCCGCAGTTGGCCGCAATGATGGCGCGCGTCGACTTACAACCTTTTAACTGACAGCAGGAGAGGCATAATGAAAACGCTGCTGATTATTGACGCTAATCTCGGTCAGGCACGCGCCTATATGGCGAAGACCCTGCTGGGCGCGGTGGCGCGAAAAGCAAAACTGGAAATCATCGACAATCCGAACGACGCAGAAATGGCGATTGTTCTCGGTGATTCCATCCCGAATGACAGCGCGCTGAACGGTAAAAATGTCTGGCTGGGTGATATTTCCCGGGCAGTTGCGCACCCTGAGCTGTTCCTGAGTGAAGCCAAAGGCCATGCGAAACCTTACACTGCGCCGGTCGCTGCGACAGCACCGGTTGCTGCCAGCGGTCCGAAACGCGTAGTTGCGGTGACTGCTTGCCCGACTGGCGTAGCACACACCTTTATGGCGGCTGAAGCCATTGAAACCGAAGCGAAAAAACGTGGCTGGTGGGTGAAAGTTGAAACCCGTGGTTCTGTTGGCGCGGGCAATGCAATCACCCCTGAAGAAGTCGCAGCAGCGGATCTGGTGATTGTGGCGGCAGATATCGAAGTGGATCTGGCGAAATTTGCTGGTAAACCGATGTATCGTACCTCTACCGGTCTGGCGCTGAAGAAAACCGCGCAGGAACTGGATAAAGCGGTTGCTGAAGCAACGCCGTATGAACCGGCGGGCAAAGCTCAAACGGCGACCACTGAAGGTAAGAAAGAGAGTGCAGGCGCTTACCGTCACTTGCTGACAGGCGTCTCTTATATGCTGCCGATGGTCGTCGCAGGTGGTCTGTGTATCGCGCTTTCTTTTGCTTTTGGTATCGAAGCGTTTAAAGAGCCGGGTACGTTGGCAGCGGCGCTGATGCAGATTGGCGGTGGTTCAGCCTTTGCGCTGATGGTGCCGGTACTGGCAGGTTATATTGCCTTCTCCATTGCCGATCGTCCGGGCCTCACGCCGGGTCTGATTGGCGGTATGCTGGCGGTCAGCACCGGTTCTGGCTTTATTGGCGGTATAATTGCTGGCTTCCTGGCTGGTTACATTGCGAAGTTAATCAGTACGCAACTGAAACTGCCACAGAGTATGGAGGCGCTGAAACCGATCCTGATCATTCCGCTAATTTCCAGTCTGGTGGTCGGTCTGGCGATGATCTACCTGATCGGTAAACCAGTTGCTGGCATTCTCGAAGGGCTGACTCACTGGCTGCAGACCATGGGGACTGCGAATGCGGTTCTGCTGGGGGCGATCCTCGGTGGCATGATGTGTACTGACATGGGCGGTCCGGTAAACAAAGCAGCGTACGCATTCGGTGTGGGTCTGCTGAGTACTCAAACCTATGGCCCGATGGCGGCGATTATGGCGGCAGGTATGGTGCCACCGCTGGCAATGGGTCTGGCAACAATGGTGGCGCGTCGCAAATTCGACAAAGCGCAGCAGGAAGGTGGCAAAGCCGCTCTGGTATTGGGACTGTGCTTCATTTCGGAAGGTGCAATTCCGTTTGCTGCTCGTGATCCGATGCGTGTGCTGCCGTGCTGTATCGTGGGTGGGGCGCTGACTGGCGCAATCTCAATGGCGATTGGTGCGAAACTGATGGCACCGCACGGTGGTCTGTTTGTTCTGCTGATCCCTGGCGCTATTACGCCGGTACTGGGTTACCTGGTAGCAATTATTGCCGGTACGCTGGTGGCGGGTTTGGCCTATGCCTTCCTGAAACGTCCGGAAGTGGACGCAGTAGCGAAAGCAGCGTAATAAAAGGTGTGTTACAGGGCAGAAATTTCCTGCCCTGTAACATTTGATGAGCGCAAAGAGAATGACCGGTTTGTGAATGTAATTTTATGAATTTAAATGGTTTTATCTTTCAGTAGAAACTTGAAACGTTCATCAAACACTAAGGTTATTTCCTCAAGGGCAGATTATTTTCTGCCTTTTTTATTGTTCCCGTTCTGTGCATCCCGTCACAAATTCCTCGCTTTTGTAATTCAGGCATTTAATCGCATTTTGTGAGCCTGCTCAAATCTGCCCATTTTGCCTCTCTGGCGGTAATTTACTTTACGTAAAACATGCATGCTATGAGCACATGTTTAAATATGAACACATGTTTAAACCGTCTTTGCAGTATCTATATTCTTGTGGATTGACAGGGTTGGTAATTTTTTACCAGAGGATGTGCTATGCGCGAAAAGGATTATGTCGTAATTATAGGCTCGGCGGGTAATGCTGCCAACTTACTGATTTAGTGTATGATGGTGATTTTAAGGTGCTTGCGTGGCTTCCATTTCCATCAGATGTCCTTCCTGCTCCGCTACTGAAGGCGTGGTGCGTAACGGCAAAAGCACTGCCGGACATCAGCGCTATCTCTGCTCTCATTGCCGTAAAACATGGCAACTACAGTTCACTTACACCGCCTCTCAGCCCGGTACGCACCAGAAA
>NZ_MIIV01000265.1:0-1551 GCF_001743015.1 Shigella sp. FC1567 | reverse complement strand
CTGAGTTTTTTAAGTGACGTAAAACCGTGTTGAGGCCAACGCCCATAATGCGTGCACTGGCGCGACATCCGACGCCATTCATGGCCATATCAATGATTTTCTGGTGCGTACCGGGCTGAGAGGCGGTGTAAGTGAACTGTAGTTGCCATGTTTTACGGCAATGAGAGCAGAGATAGCGCTGATGTCCGGCAGTGCTTTTGCCGTTACGCACCACGCCTTCAGTAGCGGAGCAGGAAGGACATCTGATGGAAATGGAAGCCACGCAAGCACCTTAAAATCACCATCATACACTAAATCAGTAAGTTGGCAGCATTACCGAGCAAAGGGATAAAATAGCAAAAGCGTGATGAAAATGTTATTTTCCGATGCCGCACTGACCCGCTACAATGTCAGATTACTGCCGTAAAGAAGTTTGAGGAAGCAAGACAATGAGCACCACTATCGAAAAAATCCAACGCCAGATTGCTGAAAACCCGATCCTGCTGTACATGAAAGGTTCACCGAAACTGCCGAGCTGCGGTTTCTCTGCCCAGGCAGTCCAGGCGCTTGCCGCATGTGGCGAACGTTTTGCCTATGTTGATATTCTGCAGAATCCGGACATTCGTGCGGAACTGCCGAAATATGCTAACTGGCCGACCTTCCCGCAACTGTGGGTTGACGGCGAGCTGGTCGGCGGTTGTGATATCGTGATCGAAATGTATCAGCGTGGCGAACTGCAGCAGCTGATCAAAGAAACTGCCGCTAAATACAAGTCTGAAGAGCCGGACGCGGAATAATCCGTCCTGCAATACTGACGGATGCGAACGGGCATCCGTCAGTCCTTTCTCTATCCCCAATCCAGCCCTTGTGGCGAACTTGAAAATCCCGCCTCACGCAGCAGCGTAAACATCGGCGTTTGCCGGACCGGTAGATCATTCACTTCTGTTAGCGTAAAGCGCAGCCGTGGTTCGCGACGCAGTGCGGTAGTCAGCGCGTGGAAAACCTCTGGGGCGAGTAATTCCTCTTTTTCCTGCCAGACCAGCATTTTTTTGCCACCTTGCGCCAGATAGAGTAACAATTTGCCGCTAGAAACGACCACCAGCGCACCCGCCCGACGCGTTGGAACCAGCGTTGCCGGATGTGCAGGCCAGGGCAGAAGATTTCCCCACACATTAGCCGGATCGTTGGCAGAGAGCGCCACTGGTGTATAGTGAACCGCCCCGGGAATCCTGGAGACTAAACTTCCTGAGAAAGAGGTAAACAGGATGACTAAAAATACTCGTTTTTCCCCCGAAGTCCGTCAACGGGCAGTCCGTATGGTTCTGGAAAGTCAGGGCGAATATGACTCACAATGGGCGACAATTTGTTCCATTGCTCCAAAGATTGGCTGTACACCGGAGACTCTGCGTGTCTGGGTACGCCAGCATGAGCGGGATACCGGAGGCGGTGATGGCGGGCTCACCACCGCTGAACGTCAGCGTCTGAAAGAGCTGGAACGTGAAAATCGTGAACTGCGCCGCAGTAACGATATCCTTCGCCAGGCTTCCGCTTATTTTGCGAAGGCGGAGTTCG
>NZ_MIIV01000264.1:0-1571 GCF_001743015.1 Shigella sp. FC1567 | reverse complement strand
TAGCTTCGTTCAAATCCATTAAAGATATCAGACTACTCTCAGGTACGTGAGTAAGGTAAAACCCAGTTCCAACACCAATATCCAGATGGTTGTTACCTACATGTTCCAGATAGTGTGGAAGAAGGTGTTCCTTTGTAGGACATCCCCATGCAAGCCGATTTGATACTCCCAAAACCCACCAGTCATAAAGCTTTAGGGTAAGTGGTGTGTAAATTTTAGCCCCATCATCTGTGTTTTTTTTCATTGATTTCACCATGTTATAGTTTTATTTGTGAATTAAATCAATTATGGCGATGAATTACAAGGGGTTAAATGCTGCCGCAGCATAGCGATATTGAAATAGCCTGGTATGCTTCGATACAGCAGGAGACGAATGGCTGGAAGACCGTCACCACACAGTTCTACATCCAGGAATTCAGTGAGTATATTGCGCCACTGCAGGATGCTGTAGATCTGGAAATCGCAACGGAGGAAGAAAGATCGTTGCTGGAGGCATGGAATAAATATCGGGTATTGTTGAATCGTGTTGATACATCAACTGCACCGATATTGAGTGGCCTGCAAATCCTGTCAGGGAGTAATCATTGGGATTATGCCGCAGACACGTCGTATGCAGGAACGTGCTGCGGTTAGTTTGTAAGCTTTCGATAGTGGTTGTTATTTTTGCCCTTATTTGTTCCGGAGGCCATGGTTCAATGGTCCGTCTGCCCCCTGTGGTGATGTCAGCAAAATCAGCCACTGCGCGAACCACAATAGCCCGGGAAGATGCTGAAGATCACCAGGTAAAGCTGTCAGCGCAGAAACTGGAAGAACTGCTCGCATCAATGGTTAAGGATGAGGTTGATCGCAATGATGGGATTTATTGACGTCAGCGAGAGCAGAAGGAAGAACTGAATAACCTGAATGATTTACGCTCAATCAGAGCGATGATGATTGGCAGTAATTAGCGGTCAATTTCGGTTTTTTTGGCTGTGCGCTCCCCGCCCAGCATTGCGCGTCAATTAGCCCCCAAAAAAACGAAAAAGTTACAATCAAGTAAAAAATTCCTTCTGCAAAACTAAAAAAGATTTCAATAAAATCAGACAGTTAAAAACATAAAAAAAGGTACAAAAAAAACATCTCAAAGTCTTGTTTTTTGCTTCAAATACAATTGGTTATTGTGTTTTTTGAAACCTACCAGTCTGGTACATGGATATCGATACCACCGCCAATTATAAGCTGGGCGGTGCACAGCAACATGATAGCGTACGCCTCGATCCGTGGGTGTTTATGTTCTCAGCAGGATATCGTTTTTAATTCCGCACAAAAACGACCCCGTAATATACGGGGTCAATAAGGACATGGCATAAAGGGTAATGCTGCCAACTTACTGATTTAGTGTATGATGGTGATTTTAAGGTGCTTGCGTGGCTTCCATTTCCATCAGATGTCCTTCCTGCTCCGCTACTGAAGGCGTGGTGCGTAACGGCAAAAGCACTGCCGGACATCAGCGCTATCTCTGCTCTCATTGCCGTAAAACATGGCAACTACAGTTCACTTACACCGCCTCTCAGCCCGGTACGCACCAGAAA
>NZ_MIIV01000263.1:0-1581 GCF_001743015.1 Shigella sp. FC1567 | reverse complement strand
AAAGGTTCTCAGTATGTATCGCTGGCCTACACACAGCGGCTTAAGGAAGCCGGATTACTGGCATCAACAGGAAGTACAGGCGACTCGTATGACAACGCGATGGCGGAGAGCATCAATGGTCTTTACAAAGCGGAGGTAATACACCGTAAGAGCTGGAAAAACCGTGCAGAAGTGGAACTGGCCACACTCACGTGGGTGGACTGGTATAATAATCGACGATTGCTGGAAAGGCTGGGCCACATCCCTCCGGCAGAAGCAGAAAAAGCTTATTATGCTTCTATCGGAAACGATGATCTGGCAGCCTGAGTTCACAGATAAAACATTCTCCAGGAAACTTGGGGCGGTTCACTTACTTTTCAAATGTATGTGCTTATTTTGAAGCTGAACTGGTTGAAATGGATGGCGAACCAGATCACGTCCATTTGTTAATTAACTAACCTCCCAAACTGGCGATATCCAGTCTGGTAAACAGCCTCAAAGGCGTATCGGGTAGGTTACTGCGACGAGATCGACCAGATATTGCAGTCAGGTATTACTACAAAGGCGTTTTGTGGAGTCCTGGCTATTTTGCCAGTAGCTGCGGAGGTGCGCCAATATCCGTCATCCGCCAATACATTGAACAACAGCAAACACCTGGTCAGGTGGAAAACCGCGCCTTATATCCCCGCCCTGAAGGATGGGGTTTTACGGCGCACCGGATAAAAAGCGCCATCTAACGATGGCGCGTCTGGAACTACTTTTTGTTAACGTCAAACATGGTGGCATCGGTCGCCATGTCATCAATAACTTGTTTAATATTTTCGAAAGCCATTGGCGTACTTTCGTTATTCAGGTCTTTACCTTAGCCCTGACGAACGACTTTGATAACCGGTTTATTAGTCGCTGCATCAATCAGCTCACCTTCAAAATAGAGGCGAGTATCCATGGTACGGTGACCTGTAGCCATTTGCGTCCCCGCAACCACTAATGCAACAGGAACCACTTCATAGAATTGCAGCCCTTCTTTGCTGGTATCTACACCGGTAATGGCCCCACGGAAAATCAGACTACGCGGCCCAGCGGTGGTAACCAGTGGTTTACGCTGCGCTATCGCTTCTTTCATTTCGGTGTTGGTATAGTTCAAAATTTTATCCAGAACTTTCTGCCCTACCTGGGTAGAAGGTTTTGGCACCGGATAATAAGTGATTGGGTTCCAGACGATGCTGTCATATTTGCTTTGATCAAAACTCGGGTCTACCCAACGTAAAACAGGTTTACCTGTTGCTGAGGTTGTTTCTTTTAAATCAGAGTAATTGTTTAAAAAACGGTAATGACTCCAACTTACTGATAGTGTTTTATGTTCAGATAATGCCCGATGACCTTGTCATGCAGCTCCACCGATTTTGAGAACGACAGTGACTTCCGTCCCAGCCTTGCCAGATGTTGTCTCAGATTCAGATTATGTCGCTCAATGCGCTGAGTGTAACGCTTGCTGATAACGTGCAGCTTTCCCTTCAGGCGTGATTCATACAGCGGCCAGCCATCCGTCATCCATACCACGACCTCAAAGGCCGACAGCAGGCTCAGAAGACGCTCCAGTGT
>NZ_MIIV01000262.1:0-1583 GCF_001743015.1 Shigella sp. FC1567 | reverse complement strand
ACACTGGAGCGTCTTCTGAGCCTGCTGTCGGCCTTTGAGGTCGTGGTATGGATGACGGATGGCTGGCCGCTGTATGAATCACGCCTGAAGGGAAAGCTGCACGTTATCAGCAAGCGTTACACTCAGCGCATTGAGCGACATAATCTGAATCTGAGACAACATCTGGCAAGGCTGGGACGGAAGTCACTGTCGTTCTCAAAATCGGTGGAGCTGCATGACAAGGTCATCGGGCATTATCTGAACATAAAACACTATCAGTAAGTTGGAGTCATTACCCGACGTATTGATGCCGCTACGAAACGCTGCGCGGTTAGCCAGCCCGGTTAATGGGTCATGTAGCGCGGTACGCAGAAGCTGCGCATTTTTGGCCTGTAAACGAAGCTGCCACTCTTCCATTTCATCCAGCAGACTGTTGAAGTCGAGAGCGAAGCGGTGAAACTCAGCGATACGTTCTTCAGAAACTCGTCGGGAAAAATTGCGGTTGGAACGCACATCATGTACGACATCGGTGATATTTTTCAGCGCTTCCACTAGGCCATTGTGCAAATGGCGGGTGAGGGTAATTGCGATGCCTGATGCCAGCAGAATACAACCGGTCAGTACGGCGAGCGAAAACCAGATAAAATGGCTGATTGAACTGTCGCGAGCGGTTAAGCGTACTTCGCCAATGGTTTCACCATTGTGACGAATCGGCTGAATGATGGGGGCGGGGAAGAGCCAGTGGCTTATGAAATTGCTGAAAGTATCGCCTGGATCCTTACGGGTGTAATGCCAGGACGCCAGAATATTTTGCTGCTTATCACGTACTTCTGCAGTTGAAAATTGCCCTTGCTGGCCCAGCGCTGCCAGTGTTTCAGTTGCTGCAGGGCCATCGGCAAAAACGACAGCTGCTTCCAGACTGTAAGTCATTGTTGCTGCTGTCAGTGCCAGGTTTTTTTGCGCGTACTGTTTCAGGGTCAGCACCGAGGTCACGGAAAGCAGCAACCAGATCAGCATCATAGTGATAAATATGCTGGTCATACTGATGTTGCGTAATGCTCTTTTAAACGTGGGGCGCTTATTAAGAGAATTATCGTTATCCATCATTTTTCTTCCGTGCGAGCATTAAGACATCCGGGTTGACCTTTACACCGCTACGCGATAAGGCATCCAGGTTTACGGCAAATCTGACGTCATTATTGTGGATGATCAGACAAAAGGCGCTACCAATAATGCACTCGGTATTTTGTTTGGCAATTAATAATAACGCCTTTGACGGATATTGTTCGGTGGTAATGCTGCCAACTTACTGATTTAGTGTATGATGGTGATTTTAAGGTGCTTGCGTGGCTTCCATTTCCATCAGATGTCCTTCCTGCTCCGCTACTGAAGGCGTGGTGCGTAACGGCAAAAGCACTGCCGGACATCAGCGCTATCTCTGCTCTCATTGCCGTAAAACATGGCAACTACAGTTCACTTACACCGCCTCTCAGCCCGGTACGCACCAGAAAATCATTGATATGGCCATGAATGGCGTCGGATGTCGCGCCAGTGCACGCATTATGGGCGTTGGCCTCAACACGGTTTTACGTCACTTAAAAAAC
>NZ_MIIV01000261.1:0-1584 GCF_001743015.1 Shigella sp. FC1567 | reverse complement strand
TGCCGGGCTAATCCACCACTCTGATCGAGGTTCACAGTACTGCGCATACGATTACCGGGTCATACAGGAGCAGTCTGGTCTGAAAACATCAATGTCGCGTAAAGGTAACTGTTACGACAACGCTCCGATGGAAAGCTTCTGGGGAACGCTGAAAAATGAGAGCCTGAGCCACTATCGTTTTAATAACCGGGATGAAGCCATCTCAGTAATACGGGAATACATTGAGATTTTCTACAATCGTCAGCGTCGTCACTCTCGTCTGGGGAATATCTCCCCGGCAGCCTTCAGGGAAAAATATCATCAGATGGCTGCTCAAAAAAAGAACAAATGGTAGTGTCCGCTATTGCCAGTACACCTCAGACGTTGGTTTCATAGTTACCAGTCTCATAGGAGCGGACAATTTTCCGTTAGGGCGGTAAATTGTACTTTGATACATGAAAATACGGGTTTTCTTGATTCAGACGCGCAGCGGTGTGCGTTTGTTTGCCGCTATAGCGAAATAAATCAGAAAATCAGACGCGGTCGTTCACTTGTTCAGCAACCAGATCAAAAGCCATTGACTCAGCAAGGGTTGACCGTATAATTCACGCGATTACACCGCATTGCGGTATCAACGCGCCCTTAGCTCAGTTGGATAGAGCAACGACCTTCTAAGTCGTGGGCCGCAGGTTCGAATCCTGCAGGGCGCGCCATTTCTTCTTCATTTATGCCCGTCTTATCCGTTTCCGCTTTGCCCTTCACCACATCACTTTTTGTCGCTGTTTGGCGAGATAATTCAACGGTGTCAGGCCGTAAAACGCCTTAAAAACAGAGATAAAGTACGACGTGCTGCTATAGCCACATAATTGCGCCACCTGAGTGATATTTTTGTTATCCATCAATAACATCTGTACGGCGTAACGCATACGACACTCTGTGACAATCTGGCTATAGCTGGTATTTTCGTTTTTTAATTTCTTTTTGAGCAGGCTGGGGCTTAAACATAGCGAACTGGCGACAATTCGCAGATTCCAGTAATGCTGAATATCGCTTTGAATAATGCGGCAGACGCTGTCGCGGACGCTGCTGCGTAAGATATACATCAGTAGGGCAATAAACCGCGATTGCTCAAGAAAGTTAGACAATACGGTAAAAAGTAATGCGCGCGTCAACTCCGCTTCGCAGGGTTTGCTGGGTTGCTGCTTGCTGTGGTTGGCGGCTAGCCGGAACACTTCCGGTGTACGGCTATGACAAGCGATAACCGGGGTTGCCAGCCGCGACCAGGGCTTTACACAGGTTAAGTTCTTATTTAAAAACAACAGATAATCGGGTAATGACTCCAACTTACTGATAGTGTTTTATGTTCAGATAATGCCCGATGACCTTGTCATGCAGCTCCACCGATTTTGAGAACGACAGTGACTTCCGTCCCAGCCTTGCCAGATGTTGTCTCAGATTCAGATTATGTCGCTCAATGCGCTGAGTGTAACGCTTGCTGATAACGTGCAGCTTTCCCTTCAGGCGTGATTCATACAGCGGCCAGCCATCCGTCATCCATACCACGACCTCAAAGGCCGACAGCAGGCTCAGAAGACGCTCCAGTGT
>NZ_MIIV01000260.1:0-1597 GCF_001743015.1 Shigella sp. FC1567 | reverse complement strand
TCAAGGGACCAGTTTCAAATCACTAAATCTTTCTATTGAAGCGCCATCTGGAGCACGGTCATCATTTCGGTCACTTGAGCATCTCGATAAGGTGTCCAGGCACTATATCTCTGAGATAATACAAAAAGTTCATCCTCTTTCTTCAGACGAACGTCACTTACTTTCTATTATTATTAATTCTAATTTTAACTTCAGACATCAAAGTAACTCTAATCTGTCAAATAATATTCTTAATATTAAATCCTTTGATAAAATTCAGTCTGAAAATATACAAACACATAAGAATACATACTCTGAGGATATTAAAGAAATCTCTAACCACGATTTTGTTTTTTTTGGGGTTGAAATTTCCAATCATCAAGAAAAACTCCCGCTAAATAAAACACATCATACTGTAGATTTTGGCGCCAATGCGTATATCATTGATCATGACTCTCCATATGGATATATGACATTAACCGATCACTTTGATAATGCTATTCCACCTGTTTTTTACCATGAGCACCAATCATTTTTCTTAGATAACTTTAAAGAGGTTGTGGATGAAGTTAGCAGGTATGTGCATGGTAATCAGGGGAAAACTGATGTTCCAATATTTAACACTAAAGATATGAGGCTTGGAATTGGGTTGCATCTTATTGATTTTATAAGAAAGAGTAAAGATCAAGGATTCAGAGAGTTTTGTTATAACAAAAATATTGATCCTGTTAGTCTGGATAGAATTATAAACTTTGTGTTTCAGCTTGAGTATCATATACCAAGAATGCTAAGTACAGATAACTTCAAAAAAATAAAACTCAGAGACATATCTTTGGAGGATGCGATTAAAGCATCTAATTATGAAGAGATTAACAATAAAGTGACTGATAAAAAAATGGCTCATCAGGCCCTTGCTTATTCTTTAGGCAATAAAAAAGCTGATATAGCACTTTATTTACTATCTAAATTTAATTTTACAAAACAAGATGTCGCAGAGATGGAGAAAATGAACAACAATAGATATTGTAATCTGTATGATGTTGAATACTTACTTAGTAAAGATGGTGCCAACTATAAAGTGCTAGAATATTTTATCAATAATGGATTGGTTGATGTAAACAAAAAATTTCAAAAAGCAAATAGTGGGGACACTATGCTTGACAATGCAATGAAAAGCAAAAATCCAAAAATGATTGATTTTTTATTAAAAAATGGAGCAATATTAGGCAAACGATTTGAGATATGACCTAAAAGCTCGGCCAAATAATAATGTCGTCGATTATCGAAGTCATCATGAGTGATTCTGTCCCCACAGTGCAGCATCAGCATGACAGTGAATTGTCTGGCGTGGTCCATTTAATGAGATGGAGATGGTCCCTCTTTCCTAAATAGCTGTGCCTAATACCGCTACACTTTTGCCAGCCCATGTTTGCCTCCGGGGAATGGGCTGACGGTTCCTTCAAAATCCATTGCACGCAGTTATGTCGGAGCGGGAACTTGACTCCTGTCTTTACGGGAGTGAGGTAGCCTGAGTTTAACGGACACTCCTTCCTGAAATAGAATGGCATCAGAAGGAGCCAATAATGAGCAGAAAAACCCAACGTTACTCTACGGAGTT
>NZ_MIIV01000259.1:0-1599 GCF_001743015.1 Shigella sp. FC1567 | reverse complement strand
TGGCTGTTTTACGCGTATGACAGGATACGGAGGACGGTTGTGGCGCACGTCTTCGGTGAACGCACTCTGGCCACACTGGAGCGTCTTCTGAGCCTGCTGCCGGCCTTTGAGGTCGTGGTATGGATGACGGATGGCTGGCCGCTGTATGAATCACGCCTGAAGGGAAAGCTGCACGTTATCAGCAAGCGTTACACTCAGCGCATTGAGCGACATAATCTGAATCTGAGACAACATCTGGCAAGGCTGGGACGGAAGTCACTGTCGTTCTCAAAATCGGTGGAGCTGCATGACAAGGTCATCGGGCATTATCTGAACATAAAACACTATCAGTAAGTTGGCAGCATTACCACGATTTTCTTATGGAATTACTGGTGGGAATGTTTTTTTTAGTTGTCTTGTTTTTGTTTTTTTCTATTTCGCAATCTTAATGACAGTGTCAGCAGATATGCCGCTTGTTGGCTGTGTTTTGACTTTGTCACTGTTGGTTTTGCTTATATTTATGGCAGCAAAAGGACTGCGTTATCAGGCCTTGATGACTAGTCTCAACGGCGTAAGATTTAGTTTTAATTGCTCTATGAAAGGGTTCTGGTGGGTAACCTTTTTCTTGCCGATTTTAATGGCCATTGGGATGGGGACTGTTTTCTTTATCTCGACAAAGATGCTACATGCCAATAGTTCAAGTAGTGTTATTATATCTGTGGTTCTGATGGCAATAGTTGGTATTGTTTCCATTGGTATTTTTAATGGTACTTTATATAGCCTGGTAATGAGTTTTCTCTGGAGCAATACCAGTTTCGGTATACATCGTTTCAAGGTGAAATTAGATACTGCGTATTGTATAAAATATGCCATCCTCGCATTTTTAGCTTTATTACCTTTTCTCGCTGTTGCTGGTTATATTATCTTCGAACAAATATTAAATGCGTATGATAGTTCTGTGTATGCAAATGATGATATTGAGAATTTACAGCAATTTATGGAAATGCAACGTAAAATGATAATCGCGCAGTTAATCTATTATTTTGGGATTGCTGTTAGCACCAGTTATTTAACGGTGTCGTTGCGAAATCATTTTATGAGTAACCTGTCACTGAATGATGGGCGTATTCGTTTTCGCTCAACTTTAACGTACCACGGTATGCTTTATCGCATGTGTGCGTTGGTAGTGATATCCGGGATTACGGGCGGTCTGGCTTATCCACTGCTGAAAATATGGATGATTGACTGGCAGGCAAAAAATACGTATTTGCTGGGCGATTTGGATGACCTTCCTGGTAATGACTCCAACTTACTGATAGTGTTTTATGTTCAGATAATGCCCGATGACCTTGTCATGCAGCTCCACCGATTTTGAGAACGACAGTGACTTCCGTCCCAGCCTTGCCAGATGTTGTCTCAGATTCAGATTATGTCGCTCAATGCGCTGAGTGTAACGCTTGCTGATAACGTGCAGCTTTCCCTTCAGGCGTGATTCATACAGCGGCCAGCCATCCGTCATCCATACCACGACCTCAAAGGCCGACAGCAGGCTCAGAAGACGCTCCAGTGTGGCCAGAGTGCGTTCACCGAAGACGTGCGCCACAACCGTCCTCCGTATCC
>NZ_MIIV01000258.1:0-1600 GCF_001743015.1 Shigella sp. FC1567 | reverse complement strand
CTGAGTTTTTTAAGTGACGTAAAACCGTGTTGAGGCCAACGCCCATAATGCGTGCACTGGCGCGACATCCGACGCCATTCATGGCCATATCAATGATTTTCTGGTGCGTACCGGGCTGAGAGGCGGTGTAAGTGAACTGTAGTTGCCATGTTTTACGGCAATGAGAGCAGAGATAGCGCTGATGTCCGGCAGTGCTTTTGCCGTTACGCACCACGCCTTCAGTAGCGGAGCAGGAAGGACATCTGATGGAAATGGAAGCCACGCAAGCACCTTAAAATCACCATCATACACTAAATCAGTAAGTTGGCAGCATTACCCCTCCTTTGCACCAGAATAAACGCCAGAGACCTGAAATTGCGAGTACACTACAGAAATTGTACTGCCGGTCCCATCAGCATAAAACCATAGTTACACAGGTAATCATCATTATTCGCCAAGATAATAAATATTATTCGGTAGAATAGCGTTCTCAGGTGGTCAGTAAAATTGTCTTCAACAAGATGTCTGCGCATCTCGTCTGCTAGCCCTACATAACTGCTCTCGACCGAAACTATTTATTGAATGTTCACCAAGGTGGGCGTGGAGACAAAATGACGTCTTTTGGTATTAGCTACCTGAGCCACATGGTCAAAACGTTCAAGTAGCATAGCGAAACCACCCTGCCCACGTAATGTGGACGATGCAGCTTCCAGCCAGAGCAAACTTGGGACCATCGACTACAAAATGAAGAATACTGAACTGCTTTTCTGGCAGGCCTATATACTGCACGGATATGGGTGATTTCAGACACAAAAAAAGCCGCTCTTGAGCGACTCGATTTGCATACGGTGTGGTGCGAAGGCCGCACCGCGATTCCAGACTCAACAATATGAAATCAATCCATTCAATACTACTCATCATCGTCTTCCACTGGTTCCAGCACATCAAGCGCAACTCGCACCATAGCGATAGAACCAATACGAATGAAAGCATCTTCTCCATCTTCGTCGGTTATCATAAAACGATCCGTGGTTTCAGGCTCGCAATCCAGCGCGTCAAAAAATGCATTCAACTGGCCGATATCATCCGTCTCTTCGTTTTGCGGCGCATCTGGCTCAACACTCAGTGGAATCACTGGTCCGCCGTTTACCAGCGTGATATGGACATTAAAATAATCGTCTTCGTAGGCATCATCGTCTTCGTCAACGATTGGCCGCAGACCATCAGAAAGGAACTGATGAAATACCACTTCACGCATATTTAACGCATAACGATACTCGGAAGAATCAAAAACGAAGAAGCGTTCTATGTTTGGGGTGTTTTTTTCCTGAAAATAATAATAAAACCTCCGCTTATCCGCTGCTGAAATGGGCAACAGTGAAGTGGTCAACAAAAACTGGCCACCGAGTTAGAGTTTTTCCAGTATCGATTTTCCGATTCGTTTGGGGGTAACCCACCGTTATATTCGTGCGGTCTTAGTGCGCTGTAATATCCAACGATATAGTCCGTTATGGCGTGAGCTGCCTCGCTGAAGCTTACGTAACCCACCACCGGCATCCATTCGTTCTTCAGACTCCTGAAGAAGCGTTCCATTGGGCTGTTATCCCAGCAGTTTCCGCGC
>NZ_MIIV01000257.1:0-1600 GCF_001743015.1 Shigella sp. FC1567 | reverse complement strand
ATTTTCACGTTCCAGCTCTTTCAGACGCTGACGTTCAGCGGTGGTGAGCCCGCCATCACCGCCTCCGGTATCCCGCTCATGCTGGCGTACCCAGACACGCAGAGTCTCCGGTGTACAGCCAATCTTTGGGGCAATGGAACAAATTGCCGCCCACTGTGAGTCATATTCGCCCTGACTTTCCAGAACCATACGAATCGCCCTCTGACGGACTTCGGGGGAAAAACGAGTATTTTTAGTCATCCTGTTTACCTCTTTCTCAGGGAGTTTAGTCTCCAGGATTCCCGGGGCGGTTCATACGGCAGGATTAACTATTATTTACATGCATTAACACTATCAGCAAAAATTTTTGGCGTTAATGCTGGTACACGTTCATAAAGAGTAAAACTACTGCCATTTCCTGCTTTTTTGATATCAAGCACAACATCATATCCCCCCATAGCCTGTGGAACTAAAAGGCTTACCCCATTCTCAATAGGAAGGGATGTTATAGGTGTTCCATTACCAGCCCATTGTCTGGATATGCAGCCTGACAATTCATCAATATTTTTTAATGAATTACCTTCCATTACAGGTTTTCCGGATTTTACGTAATCCAAAGATTTACATCCTGTTAAGGCAATAATCGTGCAGAATAAAATCGTTTTGTTCATATAGCTAACCAATAGAATAATTATCAGTGTTCGATATAAATATTAAATCAGTTAGAACATGAGTAAATAATATTACCGCCCAATTACCACAACCTGACCACCATCCCCTTCATCTGCCGTGCTGATCTCCTGAGATGCCACACGTGACCCCACGCGCATTTCACCGTACAGAACAGGCAGGACATTGCCCTGGGCAACCATGTTATCCAGTGAGGAGAAATAGGTGTTCTGTTTGCCGTTATCCGTTGTCTGTGTACGTGGAGTTTTGGGTTTAGGGGCCAGCATCTGTGCGACACCACCAAGCGTCATCGCTGCCCCCATAGAAAAGAGAATGTTACTGAAAGCGATACTGATTCCTGGCATCCAGATTGCCGTAGCAATCAGCGCCGCACCCAGCACTGCCTGAAAAACACCACCACTTTTGGCACCCGCCAGACGCGGTACGATGTGGATCACGGCACCATTTGCCAGCGGCTCATTAAGACGGGCAGATAATTCATTTTCGCCTGCATCACGCCCGGCAATGCGCACCTGATACCAGCCCTCATTCAGTTTCTGGCGAAACGCCGGGAGCTGTGTGGCCAGCGCCCGGATGGCTTCGGCCCCCGTTTTCACACGAAGGTCGATGCGGCGACCAAATCGTTGTAAATCCCCGTAAAGGCAGATGCGTGCCATGCCTGGTGACGCCAGAGGGAGTGTGTGCGTCGCTGCCATTTGTCGGTGTACCTCTCTCGTTTGCTCAGTTGTTCAGGAATATGGTGCAGCAGCTCGCCGTCACCACAGTAAATGGCGGCATGATTCGGCACCGATGAACCAAAACAGCACAGCAGCACATCGCCCGGCTGCGCCGCTGACAACGGCACCTGATACAGCCCTGTGGCCTCCAGATTATCCAGATAGAGATTCTGACCGTGACGCCACCAGTCATCCCCGCGATGAAAATCCGGCAT
>NZ_MIIV01000256.1:0-1631 GCF_001743015.1 Shigella sp. FC1567 | reverse complement strand
ATCAGACAATCTGTGTGAGCACTGCAAAGTACGCTTCTTTAAGGTAAGGAGGTGATCCAACCGCAGGTTCCCCTACGGTTACCTTGTTACGACTTCACCCCAGTCATGAATCACAAAGTGGTAAGCGCCCTCCCGAAGGTTAAGCTACCTACTTCTTTTGCAACCCACTCCCATGGTGTGACGGGCGGTGTGTACAAGGCCCGGGAACGTATTCACCGTGGCATTCTGATCCACGATTACTAGCGATTCCGACTTCATGGAGTCGAGTTGCAGACTCCAATCCGGACTACGACGCACTTTATGAGGTCCGCTTGCTCTCGCGAGGTCGCTTCTCTTTGTATGCGCCATTGTAGCACGTGTGTAGCCCTGGTCGTAAGGGCCATGATGACTTGACGTCGTCCCCACCTTCCTCCAGTTTATCACTGGCAGTCTCCTTTGAGTTCCCGGCCGGACCGCTGGCAACAAAGGATAAGGGTTGCGCTCGTTGCGGGACTTAACCCAACATTTCACAACACGAGCTGACGACAGCCATGCAGCACCTGTCTCACGGTTCCCGAAGGCACATTCTCATCTCTGAAAACTTCCGTGGATGTCAAGACCAGGTAAGGTTCTTCGCGTTGCATCGAATTAAACCACATGCTCCACCGCTTGTGCGGGCCCCCGTCAATTCATTTGAGTTTTAACCTTGCGGCCGTACTCCCCAGGCGGTCGACTTAACGCGTTAGCTCCGGAAGCCACGCCTCAAGGGCACAACCTCCAAGTCGACATCGTTTACGGCGTGGACTACCAGGGTATCTAATCCTGTTTGCTCCCCACGCTTTCGCACCTGAGCGTCAGTCTTCGTCCAGGGGGCCGCCTTCGCCACCGGTATTCCTCCAGATCTCTACGCATTTCACCGCTACACCTGGAATTCTACCCCCCTCTACGAGACTCAAGCTTGCCAGTATCAGATGCAGTTCCCAGGTTGAGCCCGGGGATTTCACATCTGACTTAACAAACCGCCTGCGTGCGCTTTACGCCCAGTAATTCCGATTAACGCTTGCACCCTCCGTATTACCGCGGCTGCTGGCACGGAGTTAGCCGGTGCTTCTTCTGCGGGTAACGTCAATGAGCAAAGGTATTAACTTTACTCCCTTCCTCCCCGCTGAAAGTACTTTACAACCCGAAGGCCTTCTTCATACACGCGGCATGGCTGCATCAGGCTTGCGCCCATTGTGCAATATTCCCCACTGCTGCCTCCCGTAGGAGTCTGGACCGTGTCTCAGTTCCAGTGTGGCTGGTCATCCTCTCAGACCAGCTAGGGATCGTCGCCTTGGTGAGCCGTTACCCCACCAACAAGCTAATCCCATCTGGGCACATCCGATGGCAAGAGGCCCGAAGGTCCCCCTCTTTGGTCTTGCGACATTATGCGGTATTAGCTACCGTTTCCAGTAGTTATCCCCCTCCATCAGGCAGTTTCCCAGACATTACTCACCCGTCCGCCACTCGTCAGCGAATCAGCAAGCTGATTCCTGTTACCGTTCGACTTGCATGTGTTAGGCCTGCCGCCAGCGTTCAATCTGAGCCATGATCAAACTCTTCAATTTAAAAGTTTGATGCTCAAAGAATTAAACTTCGTAATGAATTACGTG